>NZ_JAOTJD010000013.1:0-95710 GCF_042714595.1 Phenylobacterium ferrooxidans
GCTGGCGTGGGCCGCGGGCACGATCCCGGCCGCGACCGCCGCGGCCGCCCCGCCCGAGGAGCCGCCGGGTGTGCGCGAAACATCCCAGGGATTACGGCAGGGCCCCAGGAAGGTGCTCTCGGTGACCGGCAGCAGACCGAACTCCGGGGTGTTGGTCTTGCCGAAGATCACCAGGCCCGCGTCGCGATAGGCCTTGGTGATGGCGCTGTCGGCGGCCGCGACATTGTCCTTCAGCAGGGCCGAGCCCGACGAGGTGACTGTGCCCTCCAACAGGGCGCCCAGGTCCTTCAGCAGATAGGGCACGCCGGCCAGCGCGCCGGTGGGCTTGTCAGCGGCTTCCTTCCGTCCGAAGTCCGCGAGCTCCAGGGTGACGGCGTTGAGCGCCGGATTGACCTGAGCCATCCGCTCCAGGGCGGTGTCGAGCAGTTCGGCGGCGGAAACCTCGCCCTTGCTCACCAGTCCGGCCAGGCCCACGGCGTCGTGCCGGCGATATTCCTCGAACTTCATGGCCGTTCTCCCTGTTTGCGACAGAGGATCACAGAGGGCCCAATCGGGACGAGACAGAAATTCGCGTCTGGAGCATTTTTCTTTGGAACACTCTTCCGTCCGGCGAATTGATAGGGGGCGACGGCAAATCGCCCCCCCGACTTGAGCCGTCGCCCTGGCCCCGGGCTCCTTTTCAGGAGCGCCGGGGCTTTCTCTTTCTCCCCGCGGCAAGACGTCGATTTGCGAAGTCCGCGAGACTCCGACATAACCCGTGCAGGTTTCGGGACCGGCGCTCCTGCGGAGCGACCGTCGACCTGCCGGGGGACAGGTAGGCGCTTCTGGCTCGGTCGGAAGCGCCTTTTCCGTGGGCGTCAGGCGCTGGCTTGCGAGGCGACCTGGCCGCGATAGACCTCCCGCGTCGCCTTGAACCGTTCAAACGGGAAGGCGATGGGCGCCCCAGCCAGGGCGCAGGCCAGCATTTCCAGATGCGCCGCCCAGCCGGCGGCCGATCGTCCGACATCGTCATCCGGCGGCAGGATCAGGGTAAGGGTCAGCTCGACGCCGCCATCCCGGGGCTCGAGCCGCCAGCGGATCGGGCGGGACGGATCGGAGGGCCCGCTCCAGGAATATTCCAGCCGCTCAAGCGGCGTCACAGCCGTCACCGCGCTGTCGATGACGATGCCGCTGTCGCCGAAGTCGAGACGCACCACGCCGCCGACCCGAAGGTCGATGCTTCCCGGCGCCAGCCACTGCACCAGCCGCTCAGGCGTGGACAGGGCCGCCCACACCTCGTCGGGAGACGCCTCAAGCCAGCGCGTGAGACTGGCCGTCACCATCGCGCCTTCGCGTCCAAAGGTCGTGGGGCCGAGTTCCGGATCCGCCATGGGTCACCTCCTGACCGGCAGACTAGGCGGCGCGTCGGCCGCGCTCGTTGACTCAGGTCAAGACCGGAAGCCGTTGCCCCGCAGCGGCCGAAACGGCTAAGGAGGGTCGGCCCGAGCGGGCCACCAGACGCCGGATTAGCTCAGCTGGTAGAGCAGCGGTTTTGTAAACCGAAGGTCACGGGTTCGAGTCCTGTATCCGGCACCACCTATCTTATTGAATTCTAGCAATAAATACCCTCTCTCGGGGCGGCGTCGATGAGTGCGATTGGGGGCGACTTCGGGAGAAAACAGGGCATTTCGGGACAAGAGTCCCGAAATTGTCCCGAAGCCAGTTCGCCCCTCCAAAGGCCCGAACAGAGCGATGGAATGCGGCTTTGCTGTGAAACAGTTCGCCCCTCCCCCGGCCAACGCAGCGTCCGCATAGCGCCAGTAGCGGACATTAGCTTGGGGCCAAGAAGCGGACGTCCAGCCGCCACACCCTCGCATGGCCTGCAAGAAGCGGACGGACACCATTGTCGTGGCCACCGATAGGTCGGTGCTCTACTCGGATGTCTCACCACACCAACTTTTTGGTCACGAGCCTGGAGGCCGCTTTGACTTTGATTTGCGCTTGGCTGGATCGAAGCGGCGGCACGCGCCGGATCACGGCGCTCGCGGACATGAGGATTTCAGCAAAGGACGATCAAGCAAACCGCTTCACGATCTCGGACCTGACACCCAAGCTGTTTGTTCTTGAGGCGAACGCCTACGGGCGGATCGAGAACGAGATTGGCGTCCTCGGCGATCGTTACAGCACTGGGCGGATCGGCCTCGCCTTCTCAGGCAAGGGTGTCATCGAAGCTTTGAGCATCGTTGCGCACGCGCAGAGACTGCTCACCAACCTGCTGGCGGTCTCCGGGCGCCCACAGCCAAAACCTGCTCATGTGGCGTCTTGGTTTGGAAAGCTCGTCCAGAGCTATTTCCGTGACCATCGGCAGAGAGACAGCGTCAGCCTGACATTCTACCTCTTCGGGTGGGATGGGAGCACTCCATTTTGGGTGAAGGTGCGCTGGGGCGGCTCCGAGGGCTTCAGCCAGGGGGGTGATGCGTTCACCGATGACACCTTCCTCGTTTCGGGTGAGGAAGCGACCTTCGTGGCGGACGAAGTTGAACTCATCCAGCGGGCAGTCCGACGACACAAGAACGGCCTTGGTATGCCGGCGGATGTGGTCAGCGCATTCGAAGTCGAGCTCGAATCCCAACGTAGCGAGAACGCCATTCGAAAACAGGTCGAGGAGAGCGTCATTGAACGGATATTGCACGACGCAAACGAGACCGTTGGGGGCGTCCTCCAGAAACTGGAGATCACGACCGCCGGGGATACGTCACTCACCCGCCTCGCCGCAGAGTACGGAGTTCCACCGTTTTGGCAGGACGACGACGATGGTGAGCTGATGATACCCGATTACGTTCAACTCATGGGACGGACCAAACGCAGTACCTGACAGGCGTGGCATCCAATGCGGCCGCTCAAACGGCACCGCAAACGGGCGTTCCGGGGATGTGAGACTTCCACCCACCGCGGGCGTTCGGCCGGCCCGGCGCAGGCCGTCGCCTCTGCGCCAATTCCGGAACTTGGCTTGAGGTTCGGAGGCGGACGTTGACGCGCCATGGCCCGGTAGGTCTGACTTCGCCCCATAGGCGATCTCGAGGAGGTCCGCTTCTTGGAGCATCGCACTGCGTCCGAAGCCTGTTCGGTCCTGTTCGGCTACGCGGCATGAAAGCCGACTTAGGCCTCAACCTTGCCAGCGGCTAAGCTCCCCCTTAAGTATTAAACGACATTACCTGTAAGTCTTGGTTGAGCCCTGCGCCGTCGGTGCACACGCCGGGGGACGAATGGCCTCAGTCGATAGAAAAACCGAGATCGCGCCAATCAACGGGACACCGGTAAAGCGGATGTTCTGGTCGATCATAAGTGACTACGGCCTGCTCACCGGCGTCTGCGAGCTCGTCGACAATGCCATAGATCTTTGGAACCGCGGCGAGCGGAAACGTCCATTGACTGTGCTGGTCGATCTCAATGTTCAACAGCAAACCATCACGGTTCGGGACAACGCCGGTGGCGTGCCGCGCGATAGCCTCGACCTTCTCGTTACGCCAGGTGGCAGCGCCAACGACCCCGAGGCCGAGGTCATCGGTCTCTTCGGCGTCGGTAGCAAGCGGGCCGGCGTCGCCCTTGGTGAGTACGTTGAGATCAAGACCCGCCATAGCAAGGGCGAGAGCTTCGAGATCAACATCACTAAAGACTGGCTTGCGGACGGCGGCTGGGAGATGCCGGCCTACCAGATCCCAGACTTCGAGCCCAACGCCACCCAGGTCGTCATCGCCCAGCTTCGCAAGCCCATCAGCGTGGATGGCGTAGAGGCAGTGCGCCAACACCTAGCCGAAGTCTATAAGGGCTTCCTCGGCGCGGATTGCACAATCGAGGTGAACGGCGCGCCCATCGCGCCGCTGGGATTTGACACTTGGGCCTATCCCCCTGGCTTCGAGCCCGTACGTGTCGCGCTCAGCTGCGATCTCGGTCATCCCAAGCCGATACAGGCCAAGATCACAGCCGGTCTGATTCGGGACCGCGACGCGGCGGAGGGAAACTACGGGGTCTATTTTTACCTCAACGGTCGCCTCGTCGCGAAAGAGCTGAAGACTCGCGACGTTGGCTATTTTGTCTCTACTGAGGCCGGTGTTCCTCACCCAGACGCCTCGCTCTGCAGGGTCATCGTCGAGCTGAACGGCCCAGCCCGGCTGATGCCGTGGAATAGCAGCAAGAGCCAGATCGACTTCGGGCACGAGGCTTACCTTTGCATAAGGCCGAGCCTCATCCAGCTCGTTAGCCGGTTCAGCAAAATCTCGCGGCACCTGAAGAATGACCGCGAAGACGGCGTCTTCAAATATGACGATGGGGCGGTCCAACATATCGACCCCGAAGAGGTGACGAGCGCTGGCCGGATAGTCCTCCCGCCGCTGCCTAAGCTGAACAAATCTCAGATCGAAAAGTTGAAGGCGCGCAACAAGACGGTCCTGCAAACTAAGCCTTGGACGCTGGGAATGGTCGAGGCCTTTGGCGCCGTGGATGCGATCGGCCGACAGAAGCTAGAGACCGGAAACCGGATCGCATTGATCTTGCTCGACAGCACTTTCGAGATCGCGTTGAAGGAGTTCATCGTCCACGAGGACAGCCTCTTCCCGCCGCGAACCTACGACCAGACGAAGCTAACCCAGATCTTCGCGCGCCGATATTTGGTCCTCAACGAGATCAAAGCGAAAGTTTCAATCCCAGACGAGGTCTTCCGGCTCTGCGAGCACTATTACGGCATTCGCAACAAGCTGGTTCATGAACGCGCGACCGTCGATGTCACCACCAGCGATGTTGCGAATTATCGCCTGGTCGTTAGCAGGGTCCTGAAAACCCTTTTCGGGGTACAAATCTGAGCTGGCTGAAACCCACGGAAACGGGAATCAGCGCGATCGCCTGTGCTTGGAGTTGAGCTTCACACCTCCTGCGCCACTTCCGCTTGCCACCCTTGGCCGAGGCTGGCGCAGCCGATCGCCCGGAGTCGGCTCAGCGCCAGTTGCAGAAACTAGCTTCGAGCCCAGAAGCAGACGTTCTGGACCTTGCGACCTTCGCCGCGAGACGCCGAGACGGGCGTGAAGAGGTCCATGCGCCGGCCATTTCCTGATGTGACCGAGGTATGATTGCGGATGCTAAATGAAAGCCCGCTAACAGCGGCGGCCCAGCTCTGAAGGCTCGGAGGAAGGTCTTCTGAACGCGCGGAAAGGAAAGCCGCTATGCCAGACACGAAGACAGGCCTTGCCGAGACCGGACGTTTCGCGCGCTTGGTCCAGGAGTTGAACACATGACCAATGTTGCGCCGGAAGGGACTAACGCAGGGCGTTTCACACCGGAAACGGCCTTCAGCGCGCAAGCGCCGGAGCCCAACGGCGCGACGATCTGGTGCGTAGGGCCGGCCGACATTGATAGGGTCGCTGAGGCAGCCTCGATCCTCCTCTTCTGCACGGTCGAGGGCCGCCGGCTCTATCGCAAGGTTCGGGTCTTGATGCCGCCGGGCAGTCCCGGGATCGCCGAACTGCACACGGCGGGGGAAACCGTGCTTCGCGCACGCATCGACGCGGGCTCGGCGAACAACGCCGTGGCGGCATTCCGCGAGCAGGTCGAGGCCCTAGAAGCCGCGACCCTGGACGTTGCCGACGTGATCGCCGCGCTTCCAGGGACTGGCGAGCGCAACATCGCGATGATCATCCCCCATGCCGCCCGTTATCGCGGCGTGGCCGTCACGGGACCCTCTGAGCGTATCTGGGCCGCCAATGTCGCCGAGCTTGCCCGGCAGGCCTGCGCCGCAGCCCGGCTGAACGAAGGGTTCGTTCTAATCGACACTGGGCAAGGCATGGTCGAAGACTTCGAAGGCACGCGCATGCTGCTGGAGGCGGATGATGACTGCTCGGTCATGTCCGGGATCCTGCAAGACAATCCCGAAGTGGAGTTGCGCACCTTGGCTCGTCGCATCGAGGCCTTGACCGCGGAGCGTCGGTTCGGCGAGGCCTTGGCCCTAGTCGACACTCTGCCGCATGGCCCCGCGGCCCGCGCCGCGTCCAAGGCGGCGATCTATCTGGAGGCCGGCATGATCGGCCCCGCCGCCGAGGAGTTGCGTCTGGCGCGAGAAGGCGGCGTGCCCCCAACCGGCGACGCAGCGCTGCAAGTCGCCCGCTTGGCGCATCGCGCCCAGCAGAGCGCCTTGGCGGCGGAATTCCTCACCCAAGCTATCGATCGGGCGGAGACTCTTGAGGTCTTGGAAGGCGCGCTAGAGCTCGCCGATCATTTGGACCACGAGGTGCTCGCTAGCCAAGGCGTGGCCAGGTTAGCCGAGCTCTTTCCAAGATCGGTGGCCCTGATGGACCATAGGCTGGCTGCGGCGCTCCGCGATGGGGACCTTCAAGCCGCCGCCAATCACCTGGACGCCGCGGGCCAGCAAGCCCACGCGGCGTTCTACCGAGACCTGGTGGGACAGATCGATCATGCTCGCCCTGACTACGAGCGCGTGCTAGCCGCCACCGCCGAGACAGATTCAGCTCGTATAGGCGACGCGCTGAGGGCGTGTGTCGTCGATGCAGGGCGCCAGGGATTCCGGCTTCAGGCTGCGCGTTTGCTGCTGGACCATCCGGCCGACGTGCCTGGTGGCGATCTGGGGTGGCTGATCGGCGCGACGCGGGAACTGTTGTTGGCCGACTATTCGGTCGATCCCAACGCGGTCTTGGGCGTCTTGGCGGAGACCACCGAACTTGCCCTGGTTCGCCTTGGAGAGGTTCCGTCCAGCACATCCCTGAGAGGCGAGATAGGCAACCTGCTGTCGACTGAGGAAAGCGGGTTGATGGGGCGAGTGGTGCTGCGCAATGCGCTGGTCCGGCGCGCGCGCGTGGCCCCAGACACCAGTCTCGCGGAGCCGGTACGCCCTCCCTTCACCGAGCAGGAAGCCGACGCCTTCCAAGTGGCGGGCGAAGCCTGGATTTCTGCCGAGACCGCGTTGCTGATCGGGCAATCGCGCTGCCCCGAAAACTTGGTTCCAATCTCGTTCCATGGCGGTCTTCTCTGGGAATTGGTATCGACGATCGAGACACATGGGCGACTGCTTGGACCACCCGAGGAGGACGAGGGTTTCCTACGCTATGTCGGGATCGTCTGTGGCTTCGCATCCTACGTTGAGGGACCCGACCAAGACCTCGACATCGCCGCCTTGAAGTTGGCCGCCAGCCAGCTGGCCCGGGCCGGACGGCTACAACAGGCCCGGGACTTGATCGAGACGGCGCTGCAGGCCGCTGGGACGTCGCCCCGGCGGCGGCGCCTCGCATGGTCCGCTTATGGTGAGGTGCACCGCTTGGCGGGTGACCCCTATGAGGCTGCCCAAGCGTTCTCGGCGGCACTGTCAGTCGAGGTGCCTATCACCTTGACCGAGGCCTGGCACGAGACGCTCGACCTGGCCCGCGTCTTCCGCGACCTTGCCGAGCCCGGCATCGCGCGTGGCATGATCGATCGAGGGGACGGCATTCTCGGGGCCCTTCAACGGACCGCCGACTACGGCGCGCGCTTGGACACCTTGCGCTTGCAGGTCGACCAGATGGAGCTCATGCGCCAGAGCCCGCCCAACGCCGAAGCGTTGCGACGGTTGTTGGTCAGCGCGGTCGCCAATGGCCGCGCGGTTTTGGAAGTTGAAGACGAACCCGGACCCATCCTGGCAATCCTGTCCCAGATGCTGCGTCTGGGCCGTCAACGCGGCGTCGAGCTTCCACAGGACGCCGACGCGGTCGCCGCGGCGTTAATGGACAAGATGGCGCCCGGCGCCGTCGCCCGGCTGGGCCGGTTCCTGGATGATCCGACCGTCGGGACACTGGCCGAGCAAGCAAGCGAACTGGCTGGGGTGCGATATGGCCGAAACCTGGTCCAGGACATCTCACAGCTCGTGGCCCTTACCCGTCGCTACCTGGCCCTGGAGCCGCTCGACGCCCAAGGGGCGGCCTATGCCGTCCAGCTCCTTGCCGACCACGGTCTTCTAGAGCGCGACGAGTTCGGTCTGGAAACGCCGGCGTCGCTGCCCACTTCACCAGACTTGGTGCTGGCGACGGCCACGTCGATCTCCACGACAGGCCTCGGCGTGACCCTGCTGGGCCTCGATGAAAGCGGCCGGCTGGTGCGGATCGACGTGGTGGATGGCGAGGTGCGGCCTCCCGTGCGCGAGGCTGCGGCGCTGTTTTCTGAAGATCGACTGATCGTATGGCGCGAGGCTTTTCCAGCGGCCTACGCGCATCTGGACGACACCCGACCCGATGGCAGCCGCCCGGACGCGTTCGAGGTCATTCGCGCGTTCGACGAAAGTATGGCGGGGTTGGCCGTGACGGATCTGCCACCCCAGAGGGTCGTGGTCGTGCCGGACGCGCGCCTGTCGGACCTACCTGTGAACCTGTTGTCGGTCGACGGCGTCTTCGCGGGGGAACGGCGCGCCATGGCCGCGGCCCCATCCTTGACTTGGTTGGCTGCGGCTGCCTCGCAGCGAGATCGGCCGGTCGGCCCGTCGCACTGCTGGATTCCCACCGTCGGCGCGGCCGAGGACAGCCTACTGCCTCGGGTCGCCAACGACCTGACTGCGCTGCTGGCCCGCGAGGGGATCGGCCTGACGCGGGACGCGGCCATGCCGCCCGACCTGGTGAACGCGGAACTGGCGATTATCGGTGCCCATGGAGGGCTGGGCGCGCTTGAGGAACGGTTTTTCCGGGGCCTGTCCGACGAGGTCGGTCAGGTGATGGCCGCCAATCGCCTCGCCCATGGCCTGGCGGGCGCCAAGGTCGCGATCTTGTTTGTTTGCAGCGGCGCGCGGATCGACCTCGAGCCTGGAGCCCAGGCAGGCCTAGGGTTGGCGCGTCACCTGCTGGATCGAGGATGCTCGGCCGTGATCGGCTCGCCGTGGTCCCTGGGAGGGGATGTTCCGGCGATGTGGTTGCCGGCATTCCTGGAAGCCTGGAACCAAGGCATGCCGGTGATAGACGCCAACGCGTACGCCAATGAGACGACCCGGGGCTTGGCCAGCGCGCGACATGCGCTCCATGTCTATGGCGATCCTTTGGTGTGTCGCCCGGTGACGCGCGCCCCCCGATGAACTGTGTCTAGACGGGGTCGTTGTGGCGCCAGGAGCTGACATTGGTTCGATGCCTGGAAGCAGACATCGAGTGTACCATGCCCGGCCGATGCCCCCCGATCCGCGGCCTGACTGCACGACAAGGTGCGAGCGTTTCCCCTCTCCGCGCGATCTCCTAAGTGATGCAGGTCCAGGGAGCCGATCTTGCCGTCGGGTGGCGTCTTCTAGTGTTCCCTGGATTGCAAATCCGCCGCGCACCGGCCTCAATGGTGCCGGGGGAGGCCAGAGGCCAAATGCACATCGGCACAAAACGCGAACGACGTGAGCGATTGGTCTCGCACGGTTACTTCGCGCCCGAACTTCCGCCTTGCTTCACCTCGATCGATCTGGCCCGGCACAGCAAGGCGATCCTTGCGAGCATCGACCAGATGCCCCTGACGAAACAGGGCAATCCTGCGCACTACCGCTACATCTCCGAGCCGACCTGGTTCTATTTCCCGCGTTTCGGGAAGGACGACCGCCGTCACGGGATCCCCAACCCCATCGCCCACCTCGTGCTATCGCGGGTGCTGGCAGACCACTACGTCGCGCTGCGCAAGGTCGCGCGCGCCTCCAGGCTGTCGCGCTCACCGCTCGTGTTCGATTGGAGCGGGCCGCGGGCGCTCGCGCGGGATAACGTCAGCATCCGTGATGATTTTCGCGTCGAGCTCGCTGCTCGGCGCGAGATTTATGTCGCCGCGGACGTCCGCGCGTTTTTTCACTCGATCTACACTCACGCGATCGCCTGGGCCGTTCATGAGAAGGAATTCGCCAAGCAAAACCGCGGGTTGAATCACTTCGGCAACGTCATCGACCTTCTGTGCCGCAACGCCCAGGCCGGCCAGACCATCGGGCTGCCGGTTGGGCCGGACACCTCGCGCCTCATCGCCGAAGTCGTCGCCTCCGCTATCGATGTGCCACTGCAGAAGCGCTTGAAACTTCGAAGGCGCGACGCGTCGCGGTACATCGATGATTACACGCTCAGCAGCGCCAAGGGTCTGTCGGGCGAGGAACTCCTGGCCCAGTTGCGGGCCTCAGTGTCGGCCTTCGAGCTCGAGCTCAACAGCGAAAAGAGCGCGATTGTCCCGACGTCGGCGCGCCAGATGAGCGGCTGGCAGGCAGCGGTCCGCGCCCGCATACCGCGGCCGGCGCAGCGCGGCGGCGACGTCGAGACGACGGCCCTCATGCAGTTCTTCTATGAGCTTGGCCGTCTCTGCAGTGATCACGTCGACACGAACATCGAGAAATTCGGGTTGCTCAACGCGCGTCAGTCACTCGTTGCCGCCACGGATTGGGTGCCGATCCAGGCCAACTTGATCAGCGCTTATCGACGCAATCCCAGCTTGGTTTCCCTGCTGGTCGAGCTTTGCCTCCTGCGGCAGGTTGCCCACGCCGACGTCGTCAAGCCTGACCTCGGCGAGTTCCTCGAGAACCGCATCGATGTCCTGGCGCGCAGCAGTCGCACAGGCGAACTGGTCTGGCTCCTCTTCCTGGCAATCCGGCTGCGCATCATCCTGTCGGCACGACGACTGGCGAGCTTGTTCGGCATAGAAAACGCTCTCGTTGCCCTGCTGGTCGTATGCTTAGAAGCTCGTGGCCTGGTCCAAGGTAAGATCGACCGTTCCACCTGGGACCGGTCGCTCAACGGCAGCGGTCTGCGTGGGCCTATGTGGCTCTACGCTTATGAGGCCGTGACCCAAGGTTTCCTGCCAGGCGTAGCTGACGATTTCATCGCGGACGACCAGTACTTTTCGCTGCTGCGGGACAAGAAGGTTCGATTCCTGGACATCGATCTTGGCTTCACCTCGCTAGCTGAAACGCTGCGTGGCCTGCGGCAGACCAACGCTAGGCTGGAGCGCCTGCGGGACGCGATCGAGGACGGCTCCGAAGGCGACTTTGACGACATCTTCGACGCCGACGACGATGAGGACGACGACGTCTTCGGGTTTGACGACGGCGGCTACTGACCGATCAGGCGCGCGCGGCTTTCAGGCTATCGAACTCGCTGATCCGTCACGTAGCCACTGGAATTACAGGCCAGCGCGCCAATTCCAGACCTCAGCACGTCGCCCACGCCGACCTAGATGCATGTCCGTCGTCCTCGCGCCGCTGCAGGGCAAGACATCGGCTATTCACTCCTTTCAGTTGCACTTAAGGTTGTTCGGCGTCCTTGGAGAGAGGCACATCCTATGCCCGATTGGGCGAACGACCCTGCGGACGAAGCGCATCTTCGCCTTTTCGTGCCGGGCGAGGGCTGGAAGCGCCACGCCGACAAGCTCAGCGACGAGGACGGCAAGCTCGAAGCTGCCGGCGCCAAGCGTCTGATCGAAAGCGCGTTCTTGAACGCGCTCAACGCCACGAACCTTCTGGTTCTAACCGGCAGCGGCTCGTCGCTCGCGGCCAAGAACGGCGCTGACAAACCCCAGCCCGTCGGCATGAGCGACCTCTGGACCGCAGTGAAGGCAAAGGTCGGCGACGGCACATTCGAGACGATCTGCGCGCTGTTCCCCAACGCTCCCGTCAACGGCAACATTGAAAAGCTCCTGACGCTTTGCAAGCTCTACCTAGAGCTCAACCAGACCTCCGAAACCCAGGAAACCAAGGCCGTCGCCGCGTTCGTGAAGGACGCGGAAGATGCGATCCTGGCCAAGGTCGATTTTGTCGACGCCAGCACTGGCTTGAACGCCCACGCCACAGTCATCCAAAAAATTGGCCGGCGCGGCATGCGAAAGCCCCGGGCGAGATTCTTCACCACCAACTACGACCTGTGCTTCGAAGAGGCCGCGCGCCGCCACCGCTTCACAATCATCGACGGCTTCTCGCACGCGCTCGACCAGACGTACGACCGCGCGAACTTCGACTTGGACATCGTTCGCCGCGAGCAAGGCAAGGACGCTCCGGACTACATCGAAAACGTCTTCCAACTGTACAAGCTGCACGGCTCGGTGGATTGGCGGCGGATCGACAGCGAGATCTACCGGTCCAAGGGGCCGAAGGGCGACCCAGTCCTGATTTACCCCCGATCCAGCAAGTACCAAGAGTCCTTCGAGGCACCCTACCTCGACATGATTGGGGCGCTTCAGGCGTCGCTTCGCGAGCCCGATACGGCGCTGATCGTCTCGGGGTTTGGCTTCAACGATGACCATCTCAGCCGCCCAATCCTAGCGGCGATGGAAGCCAATATGTCGATGCGCTTGGTGGTCTGCGATCCCGCGTTCCTCGCCGCCGAGGATCTTGCGATCGACGAGCACGTGATCGAGGCCGAGCTGAAGACCCAAAATCCCTATCTCACGGCCTTCTATCGACTCGCGAAGGGCGGGGACCCAAGGGTCCACCTGCTGAATGGCCGCTTCAGCGACATGGCCAAGGCCCTCCCCGACCTAGTCGGTGAGACTGACCGGGAACGCCACATCGCGCGGGTTCGTTCGCTGCGCGACGAGCCCGCACAGTGACCAGCCGTCTCCCCAGCCCCGTCGACCCTGGCCTCTACCTCGGGACCGTGACGGAGGTCACGGCCTCCCAGGTCCAGGTGAACTTTCCGAACGCCACGGCGCGTCCTGAGCGGCGCGGACTGTCGCGCGGTGCCGTGGGCGACTTCGTCTTCATCGACTGCGAACGCGTGAAGCTATTGGGCCGCGTTATCGAGACGAGGATTCCTGATGGCGAGCGCCTCAGCGTCGAGCCGCGACTGGGCGAGACGCCTGACCCCAACCCGATCGGCCGGGTCCAACTCCTAGCGGCCGTTGAGCAGGGCTCCGATGAACTGCGGCGCGGGATCCCCGCCTTCCCGCGCATCGGCGACAGCGTGCACCTAGCCGATCCGCGTTTGCTCGCGCAGCTCATCCGTAACGCCGTCACCCACAAGGGCGACGTGACGCTCAGCGTCGGCCGGATCGATGCGGCCGACGGCGTCGACATCTGCCTGCCGCCGGAGAAGGTCTTTGGGCGGCATGCCGGAATCTTCGGAGCCACCGGGGGCGGCAAAAGTTGGACCTTGGCGACCCTCATCCAGGAGCTCAAGGGCGCGGGCGGCAAGGCGATCCTGCTCGATCCTACCGGTGAATTCGTCGACATCGACCCGGTGGACCAGGTCTTCGTGTTCGAGGCGGCCGCTGGCCACAAGCTGGTGCACTTCCCGTATCGGAAGGTCACGGAGGACGACCTGTTCTCGCTCTTTCGGCCGTCCGGGCAGAGCCAGGGTCCCAAACTCCGCGAGGCGATCAAGAGCCTGAAGCTTGTCGAAGCGCTCGCAGGCGTAGCGCCCGCAGGCGTCACCTTTGTCCAAGGCTTGGTCGCAAAAAGATTGAAGCCGCGCACCCCATTTTACACGGCAATCGCAGCCAGTGCAGACGTGATCCACTCGCCGTTCTGCGACTTCGACATCTCCAAGCTGGCAGACCAGATCAAAGCCGAGTGCGTTCATTCGTCGGATTTCGAGCAGCCGCAGAATTTCGGCAAACTCGATCCTGCGACCGGAGGATATTGCGAGACGCTGGTCTCTCGCATCGCAACCCAGATAAACTCGCCTGAGCTGCAATGCCTCTTTCAAACAAATGGGGCTTCGCTCGTTGAGGAGCTGGCTGCCTTCCTGGCCGACCCGACGAAGGATGTGGCGGTTATCTCCTTTCGCGAAGTTAGGTTGGAGCACAACACACGCGAGATCCTGCTCAACATCATCGGCCGCCACCTGCTGGGTTTGGCCCGCCAGGGCGCGTTCCGGGAACGGCCGCTGGTGGTGTTCCTCGACGAAGCGCATCAGTTCCTGGGCCAGACGGTCGGCGACGAATACGGCAGCACGCAGCTTGACTCCTTCGGCCTAATTGCAAAGGAAGGCCGCAAATACGGGCTAACGTGCGTGCTCGCCACGCAACGGCCCCGCGACATCCCGCACGACGTCCTGAGCCAGCTCGGGACCCTGTTCGTTCATCGACTCACCAACAAGCAGGACCGCGACACCGTCGAGAGCGCCTGCGGCGACCTCGACCGTGGGGCGGCGCAGTTCATTCCGATGCTGGGGCCGGGCGAAGCGATCATCATCGGCCCGGACCTCCCGGCCCCACTGCCTGTGTTCATCCACCCGCCGACCAGCCCACCGGATTCCCGGGGGCCATCCTACCAGGCCTTCTGGAAATCGCGGCGCGACGCTGCCTCCCAGGCGGCTCAGGCGCAGGCCGCTCAGACAGCCGGCGAGGCTGAAGCTCCGGCGGAGGAATAGCGCAGTCGAGGCGCTATGCACGGTCCAAGAGCGGATCGAACGCATGGATGCGCTGGACCATAACCCGCCCTCCCTCTGCTAGACTTCGGTGTTCAGGAAGCGGGGCTCGCCTGCGGGCATGTGGACGTTGATGATCTATCCCGTCCAAGCGGCTTGATGCCGACCACTTGCTGACGTTCGAAGGTGAATACGCGCCCTAGCCTCCAAGCAGGTGCCCTGTTCTTGGAGCCATGCCTCCCTGGCATTTTCCGAGTCCAGTAACGCGCCTTCAACGGCGCGATCAGATGATCGCCCGAAGCAGGCCCTTTCAACTTCAGCTACGAGCCCAACTCGGTCATTCGCCATGTCGCCGTCCGGACGCTCTGAAGCCCGGGTTAGGCGCCGACGACCTCCCTCCAGCCACTATGGTCCACATCGTTCGCCATTCGGCGGGACGTAAGAGCCTCGCTGGAAGCGGAGACCAGCGGGACGTAGGCTGACTGTCCAATGCGCATCGAACGCGATGTCGGGTGTTAGCGCTCAGTTGAACCGCACCCGCACCCGCTCTGGACCCCGAGGCGGCCTTCGCTCATCCGCCCTAGACGTCGAGGCCGGCCAGAAACGCTTCAATATCGATGTCTTCCAGGGGGTCTAATGCGGGCAGGTTGCGGATGCGATCGAGGTATTCCGCAGGATAGAGTCCCCGAACGTCGCGGACGCCATCTTCATAGCGGGACCGGAAGGGTTCACGTGTCGGCGTCGCATGAGGCTGGCGGAGGTTTCGAAATGGATCCACGATCACGGGGCCGCGGGGCGACCTGAAACCTGGGATGGCGCCGGCAGCGCGGCGTTCAGGTCCAAGGCTGCGTGATACGCCGACACGGCTCTTCATCGCCACCGGGCCAGGGTCGCGCCATTCCGCCGATATGAGGTCGCCGAGAAGGACGGGCATGCCGTCAGGTGAACTTCGTGCCGACTGGACGATAGCGCTGCGGTCGTAGCCCTTGAGCAGGTAGTGGACCAGAAGCCAATGCAGCCAGGGCGTCTCGACGGCCGGGCCCCGGACCCTTATCGACCTGGCCGCCCGACGGCCAAGCCGCCGCTGGGGCCAGCCCATGGCCCACTGCCGAAATTCTCGGCGGAAGTTGCGCTCTGGCCCGCCCTCGACGGCGCCCGGCACGGCGATGGCGAAGTGGGAGTGAAGGCCATGCTTGCGGCCACATTCATGGGAATACACCCAAGCCTGCGGCAGGCCCTGACTATGAAACCACTCCCGCTGACACTTCAGGAAGGCGGTAAGTTCCGTTTGGGCGTCTTCAGCTCCGGGGGCGCCCAGTAGCGCCCAGTTGATGGTGAGGTGGGTGTTGAAATATAGCCCGTGTTCCCAGGCAAAATCGGCGGCGGAAGTAACTGCGGCGAACTCAGCCTCCGAAACGAAACGGGACGGCGGCCTTTCAGCCGCCGTCCACATATCCGAAGTCTTCATTAAGCTTTGCGGCCCGGGCGGTACTTACGGATCAGGCGTTGCGGGGCGCGGGATTGTTCATTGGCCTCCTCCCACTCCATCATCGCAGCAAACTCAGCCTCGTTCTGACCGAAGACCGTACGCCAGATCTGACCTGCCGAACCAGGCTCCGCGCGAAGGCGGTCGCGCTCGACGGCGCCATCATCCTTAACCTTCGGCATTGTTGTCCTCCAGCGACGTTGCGATCGCCTGGGGCGGATCGGCCATCAGGGTCGGAACGGACTCGGCGGTCGAGAACACATTCGGCCAGTTCACCTTGGCGAACTTGGGACGCTTGCGCGCCTTGAGCTTGTCGCGGGGGGCCTCCGGCGGCGGACCGACGCCGGCCATGTAAGCAGCTGCGCCCAGGATGCCCTCGTCCTTGACGCGCTCGAGCAAGGCGCGCGTACGCGGGCAGACGGCACGCAGGCGCACGCAGTTCAGGGCGACCGCCAGGTCACCCTTATCCTGGATCGCCTCAAGATCTTCCAGGGTGGGGGCGACATACCTGAAGACTTTGCCCTGAGGCGGAAGGTCAATGCCGAGGCGCAGCGTCAAGGTGTGATCTTGCGTTCCGTCGAGGGCTTGCTCGACCTCCATCGGACCGCCAGCGATGGCAGGGATGGGCACAGCACCGGTTTGGCTGGCGATCGCAATACGACTTGCGAACGGAAGGCCGGAGCCGCCCGGGACTTCGTCGCCGGATTCGTGGGTGGGAGTAGGAGAAGATTTGGCTTCCATCGGAATGCCTCCGTTAAAGGGGCATTCCACATAGCGCATCCACTTCGCGGGCTGGGACAGTAGCAAGCGTGTTTGGACAGAGGTGAGCCGGCCGCACACCTCGCGGCCGCGCCTGAGGAGGACCGGCAAAACTTCCGCTACCGAAGGGGCCTCGACGCATGTTCTTGCTCGGTCTTCTGCCGGAGGACTTTCATAGCCTCCCTCGCTTCGTTAAAGTAATTCTTGATGACCTGCGCGGAAACGTCTCCACCCTGAAGGTCTAGTTGACCCCTAACGGCCTCCACGGAAAGCTTTTTATTGCTACTCTCAAGAGCCCGTAAGATAACCGAAAACACCAATATGTGTTTCTCCCAATCCCGCTTTCCAGCTGACTTCGCCTTGTTTTCGGCGTCCTTCGCTCTCTTCTCGAGGCGCCCCACCTTTCCTATGGCAGCCCTGAGCGCCTGATGCGAGTACTCGTAGTCTGGCGCCAAGAGATAACGCCTGACGAGCCGATGAACGAAGAACCCGTGCTCCCATGCCCATAGAGCCAGAACGTCTGGCCTGATCAGGTAACCGCCGTTGGCCGATTCAAAAGGCGGACCCGCATCGCTCTTGGCGAGCGGCTCTTCCACAAGGGCGTGGTTGAATTCGCCCGCTTGAAAAGCCTGCCAAAGCTCGGATGCCAGGAGGTTCAGTTCCTCGGCGGGGCGTGAGACGGGCGCATTGGCGATTGCCCAACCCAGGAGTTCCGGGGTCGGCCGCCAGCCCAGTAAGACGGCCGGGGCTTCAGCTAGCGTCCATGACGGGCACTTTGCGGCGGCCAACAGATCGGGCACAGACATGGGCTGCAGCATGGACCTCTCTTCCAGTACGAGGCCTTCCCACGCACGGAGATATCGCGCCTCAACCGTCTTTGGGCTTTCCCCTAGGTCCCGCCAGATCGCATCACAGGCTTCATCGCGAACCTCCGCTTCGGCTTGGAATGCCTCCGGATGAAAAGCGCTCGGATAGACTCCCGGCGGCCCAAGTTCGCGCACAACAGTGAACTGAGCCATCTCCGATTGGACGTCCGTGATCCATTCCCGCCCGACGCCGTCATTGTCAGGTCGGAAATCCTCCAGGAACACATCCTCATCGTTCCGCGTCTGATACCCCACGACGTTTCCCTTCCGGCTGCGCCCATCGGCTGCGTTGTAAGACGAAGCTCTGCAAGACTGCGTGGGCCATTTGCCGAGCCAAAATTACTTGCGAGTCAGCTCCAGTGTCACGACGGTTTTGCGGCGGCAGGCGAAGGACCGACCCGTGCCATTCTCGCGGAGAAAAATCGCTCACCAGTGACACTGGTCGGTCATTTCTTCTTATATTTCAATATAATATGGGACCTTCTTGGCTTTTGGTTTTCAATGACAGGTCGACCAAGGAGTCGCCCCCTGGTGCGTGGCGTCGATCGTCCGCTGCGGCGCTGTAGGCAGGCAGCGCCTCGCTCAACTCTGCCCGAGAAGGGCCGGATAGTGAAAAGGCTAGCAAAACTCTATTATTACTTACCCCCCCGGCGCTCTGCCTCCCCTCCCCCGCCTACCCTTCCCTTCGCCTTCCCCTTCGCCTTCCCCTTCCCATTCCCCCTCCCCCCACCACCTGCTGCTACCACCCCCCACATCCTGGGCCGGCAGGATGAGCCCCCGTCGCGCCTCCCCCCCTCGCTGGTCCATCAACTTCACGCCGGCTTCATTGAAGCTGGACAATGCAGCCTCTCCTTGACCTCCCGACCCTTCATGCCCTCGGCGACAACGCGCGTCGGCAGCGGCCACTAAGAGGAACAGCGCACGAGCTCGATCTTCATCCCGTCGTGAAGCTGTTCACTCCGGACGCCTCCTGCACCTGGCTCCTCACTGAACTCGACCCTGCTGACCAGGATACGGCTTTCGGGCTTTGCGACCTCGGCCTGGGGTCGCCTGAGCTCGGGTATGTCAGCCTTCGTGAGATCATCCATCTACGCGGCAGGATGGGCCTGCCTGTGGAGCGTGACCTTCATTGGAATGCGACGATGCCCCTCTCCGTTTATGCGCGGGTCGCCCGCAAGCTCGGCTATCTCCTGGTCTGAGTCTTCCTCGGACGACCGTCATGCGCGCACGCCCAAGCCTTAGAACCTCACCCACCTCCCGAGCCGCACAATGGACCGGGCTCACGGCGATCGCGC
Organism: Phenylobacterium ferrooxidans; assembly: GCF_042714595.1. Classification (NCBI taxonomy): domain Bacteria; kingdom Pseudomonadati; phylum Pseudomonadota; class Alphaproteobacteria; order Caulobacterales; family Caulobacteraceae; genus Phenylobacterium; species Phenylobacterium ferrooxidans. Next base: position 18,707 of record NZ_JAOTJD010000013.1, read on the forward strand.
TCGATCACCTCTTCATCTCGCAATGCTGCTCGTCAACTTTCACCAACTCCCCCACGCCAGCTCCAGCATAGGCGCCAATCCTCTCACCCTGCCCTTCCTTTGGACCGCAGCACTTCGCCATCAATTTTGCAGGCGGGCGACCGAAGCTTCATCATGATCGAACCAATGCCGCCGCGGCTCCGCGCCCGTCTTGTCGCGAATTATCTCCTGCAGAGGACCCTTGGCCGGTTTGACCACCTCGTGGACCTGCATCCCTTCGTCCGGATTTCGCTCTGCGGCGCCCGCGGCTTCTGGCTCTTATCGGAAGCCGACCCAGACGATCCCGACTTCTTCTTTGGATTGAGCGCCGCGCGCGGTCACCGTCGTCTGGGCTGGATTCGTCTGACGGAGATCGAGAGGTTCGCACAGGACCGAGGCCTCGCGGTCCAGCGTGACCTGGCCTTCAGACCCAAGATGAGCCTGGCCTCATACCTTGACGACGGAGCGACCGATCGGACTGACCTGAACTGAACTTCGTCGTGCCGCATCGGCGCTCGCCAGGTCGGGAAGGTCAGGCCGGACACTCGGGCCTGTCGAGGGTCGCAACTCTTCGTCGCCATCTCAGAACCTCCCGCACCACCACAGGAGCCTCTGCCAACGCTCATCTCGTTCGCGATATGGCGAAGCTCAGGGATTGATGACTATCAGGAGACAGACGATAAGTAGCATGCGCACGGGGGAGAGCGATCTATGACCAAAATTGATGACGGCGCCAACGCGCCTGAAGAACCTGTGTCGGCGGTCGATGAAATGGTTTCGCCGACCCTCCTCCCCCACGCCCCTGAGCTTATCCGCAGAGGCGACTTGGTGAAGATCGCGGCCCTCCCCGCGCTGTACGCGGTCAGTCGTCTGGCGTGGTGGGGGTTCATGGCGATTGCAGAGCCAGAGCGGATCGCAGGCCTGACCGGCGAGGGTAAGGCTATATTCCTGGCGTTCACTTTCGGCGGAGCCTTGGCGCTTCTGTGGGTTTGCTCGCGCCTCGTCGCCTCCCCCAGGTCTGCAACCGGTTTGATCCTCCTTGCGGCTGGCTGCTTCCTGGCCTTCGACCTGGGTGGCTTCCTGCACCGCGCCGGAGGGCGCTATTGGCTCACGGCGAGTGTGTTTCTAACGTTGGCCGGCCTCGAAGCTGCGCTTGCGGCGCGAAAACTCGGCCCGCCGTCTGGGCCCAGCCATCGCGTCCGAACGTGGGGGGCGCCTATCGTGGCGTGCTTCGGCGTTTGCTTCGTGCTCTGCGTAGGGTTTGCATCCTACTTCTTCCGGGCTGCGGCGCCTTCCGCACTTGCGGTCAATACCACGTCGCCGGTCCCCACTGTATCCCAGGAACCCACCGCTGGTCCGGCGCCTGGACCACCCGTGACGACTGTGGTGCAAATCCCGGCATCCGCGCGAGACGCCCTCTTCCAGCTGGCCTATGGCGCAGCTGCACCAGCGCCTGTTCTCATAGGCAACGGGGCCTACCAAGCGCATCCGGAGTTCGCGGTCCTCGTCGCTGACCACACGTTCGCTCTTGTATCCCTGGCCGAGATCCCGGCCGAGGAAGCTGCTGAAGGCCAGCCGGCGGTGGTGGCTGTCCACTACTTCGGCCAGGGCAGTGACGGCACGCCGCAGTCCATCGGAGCGTGGCCAGCCCTTGTTTCGTCTGGCTCTGGAGGAACCACCTCAGGCCTGAAGCTGCGAGCCGACCTCCTGGCCTTCCCTGTCGTTGAGGTAACTGGCGGGTTCTACCTCCAAGGCTGCGGTGCCAGCACAACCGATCTGATTGTGCTCACGCCAAACGGTCCAATTACGACAAGCTACCTCTCGGCTTATAGCGGCGAGGGGGAGCGTGATCGTTTGGCGACCACCTTGACGCGGGTAGACGACCAGACACTTGAGGTCTCGTATTCGGGCGTATTCTCAGGCCGACTTCGTTTGAACTTCAATGGAAGCGAGTTTGCCAAAGAGGGGATTAGAGACGACGACCTGCCGAGTTGCTGAGGCCTCGCTCAGTCCGGCGATCGACGAGTATGTAACCCGTTGGCTTGTGTTTTGAAACGCATGACCGCCGGCGGCATGCGAGTCCAATCTCCCCAGTTCCTTGTCTGCAGCAACCACGGTTCCCAGGTCGCGACCTTCGTCTGCCAGCAGGTTGCCACAAGGGCCCATGGTTTGCCTCTGGGCTTCCACCACAAGGCCCCAACAGTCGAAGAACCGAGGCCTGATGCCTGCTGCAGCGCCTGTAATGCACGGCGCGTCGCGGGTGGCGGATGGCGAGGCGCCGCACTTCGGCTACTGAAGCCAAGGGCTATTTGCGGCGCCTGCTACGACGCCGTCGCGGACCTCCACCGAACCCCCTGAACACGCGTGCGCAGCGGGCCGATCACGGTGTAGGTCCTGTCTAGACCGAGCCCTGGTCGCAATTTCTCGTCTCCGCCTTCGAAGCTCCTGCACCACCACAGGAGCTCAGATGCAGCTGGAAATCGCCTACCCCGACCGCCTCCCCCTCGTGCCGGAGACCATCCTTCGTCAGCACAAGGTTCATGAGCCCTTCGACACGCGGTTCCGCTCGGCTGCCCGCCTTCTGCAGTCGCTGTGGCGCGAACGGCAAGGCATACCCATGGGCTTCTACGTCAATGGAAAGGGCCGCAAGAAGCCCCTCGGCAGCCGCCTCAGCGCGCTCGCCTCAGCGGGAGGCGCCAACTTCCTCAGCGCCGACATTCGACGGCTCGCCCGCCGGGAAATGGCCTATCGCGAACCCGGGGCGATGATCGATGAGCACCGCGTCTGGTCCAACATGCTTTCGTCCATGCCGCTGACCTTCAACCTCATCGGTGGTCTGAAGCTCAACCCCGACCTGGCCCATCAGGTGGCGCGCACGCTCTGGCCTGAGCTCGTCGATGAGATCTGCCACATCCAGTTCGAACACTCCCCGGGCCGCGGCGATCTGGCCTTCACGGCCGACGGCACGGCCTTTGACGCCTTCCTTTCCTGCCGTGACGCCGATGGCGCCAAGACCTTCGTCGCCATCGAGGTGAAATACTCCGAGGCCATGGTCGAACCGGAGGCCAAGGGCCGCCCGCGCTACGATGAGCTGTCGGCGAGCTGTGGTCTCTATCGTGATCCGAACGATCCGAAGCTTCGGGGAAACCCCGTCCAGCAGCTTTGGCGCGAGCACATGCTGGCCCAGTGCCTGATCTCCAACCGGATGTATGACCGCGGCGTCTTCGTCTGCCTGGCGCCTAAGCTCAATGATCCGGTCCAGCGGGCCTGCGCTCAGTATAACGGGCACCTGGCCGCGGGCGACAATCTCTGCGCCTTCGACACCCTGACCCTGGAGGACATGCTCGGTCATATCCGGGCCGCCGGCGCAGCCGAGTTCGCCGACGCGCTTGATAAGCGCTACTGCGACTTCGGCCCCGTCCACGAGCTGATCTAGGGGCCACCCATGCGCGTACTCCCGGCTGGTCGAGCCAAGGTCACTCAGGAAGCTCTCCTCAGCGTTCTTCAAAGCCTCTTGGAGGCTGCAGCTGAGGAGGCCAGTCGGGCCAAGGCGCTTATTCGGATGGACGAGGTCGCCAGCCTTTGCACCGACGGGGCCAAGGTTGCGGCGGTCATTACGATGATCGGACGTCGCAGCCTTCCTGAGGTGGGCCGCTAGGGGTGCAGCAACTCCCAGCCGTTCACCCCGAGCGCCTTGGCCACCCTCTCGATGTTGTCGATCGATAGATTGCGCTCTGCGCGCTCGATCGCCCCAACATAGGTGCGATGGAGCCCGCAGGCGTCGGCGAAGGCTTCCTGGCTGAATCCTTGGGCCTTGCGCAGACGGCGGACATTGGCCGCCACCACCACCCTGAGGGTCCCCGCAAACTCACCAGCCATGGCCCGATCGTTCGGGCGATGATGACTTTATATCTACAGACTATCAGTAGCTTTTAGCTGTGTAATGGGAGGGTGCGAGTGAGCCACGACGAGAAAGCAGTGACGGAGCCGAACCACCGGACTGGTGCGCGCAGACGCATTCTCAGTGAGCGGGTCCGGTCGTTCGGCGCCGTCGGTTGTTTTCGGCGAGCGGCACGAGCAGACGTAGGAGACGGGCTTGGGAGCTAACCTTCTCCCAGTTGCTGAGCTCCTTGTCTGAGCAGCAGGTTGCGGCAAGATGGGTGCTCCTTAGGGGGACAAATTCAAATGATGGTTCGAATCTGCTGGGGAGCGACGGCTCTTATTTCCGCCTTTAGCCTGCTGACGTTTGCAAGCGACCTGAACAACGCTGGAAGCGCGCCACAGCAAGCCGCCGCCGCGGCAATGGCCGTAGCATGGGTCGTAATGCCTTACGTATTCACCCGCTCGATAGAAGGTCTATTCCCGGCGAAGGATAAGGCATCGCTGGCGACGAATGTTCAGAAGTCTCCTGCCGTGGACATTGGGTCTGACCAATACTGACCCCAAGACCATAGGGCCTGGCACAGGCCTCAAAGGGCCAGGAACAGAAGCTTGCTTGCGGGGAGAGGTCAGTTTGCCCCCTCGCTGCCGGAGTCTGCTTCACAGCTAGCAAAGCCCCTCGCTGAGCCTTCCGCACCAACTCCGGAAATGGCTCGCTGCCTACAAGCGGATCATCACCCCGTGGCCAGAAATTTGGTGTTGGAAAAACACCCCCCCTTGGCGCTGAGTTCAAATTCCCAAGGGGTGATCCACTCCGATCGGCCGGCGCACGCCCGGGCCTATGAGAGCTTGTGCCATCAAGCAGGTCTCTAAAGACTAGCTAGAACTAGAGGGGCCGCGATGCGCGAAGATCGAGACTACTATCGTCTGTTGGGCGTCAGCGCGCAGTCAGAAGAAGTTGTCATCAAGGCAGCCTATCGCGCACTGGCCCAGCGCTATCACCCCGACACCACGACAGAGCCAACGATCAAGGCCGACAAGAAATGGTTGGATATCAATGAAGCCTACGAGGTCTTAGGCGATCGTCGAAAACGGGCTGAGTACGACAGGCTGCGCCGCGACCGCAGGAACAGGCGTCGCCTAGTTTCGACTGCCAGCGCCGCAGAGCCTGCAGATGGCGAAAAGGCAGCAGAGACTCTGCCTGCTGATACTGCGGATACTCCTCCGCCCAGTGATGGGCTCGCAGATGGTGAGGGTCTCAGCTCAAACTCGCAACCCAGCGAGGTGATGAGGGGGCGCCGGCAAGGCGCCATGCTTGCCATCAGCCTGTCCCTGCTCGCCGTCGCGGTGGTCGCGTTGCTCCTGACGTTGGACGGCCGTCGCGGCCTGGATTCAGGCACCGGTTTGCAGGCGCCGCAGCGCAGTACCGGGGGGCTAGCTCTTGCTTCGCCACCCGCCGGAGCACTCGTCAGGCCGGCGGGTCAGATGATCGAGTGGGACGAGCAGGAGACGCCGGGGACCACCGTCTTCGCCATAGACGGAGTGGTCATTACGCTTTCAGGCCGGACCCAAGGCACCGATCGCCTCACCGTGCTCAATATTCGCGGGCCGGAAGGACCCGCGATCGAACTGACCGAACTCGCAGCGTTCGACCACGCTGCGGCTGAGTTCGCAGTGGGCGATGTCGACATGGGCACGCCGACACCTGAGGTCATTTTCACGACCTTCTCAGGGGGCGCGCACTGCTGCGTGACCGTCAGGGTCCTGGACTACATCGATGGGACCTGGAAGACGATACAGGTCGCTGTGCAGGACGGATCGGAAATTGGGACGTTTCCAACCGACCGAGATGGAAATGGCCGCCCGGAATTCGAGCTCCTCGATGGGAGTTTCCTGTACGCTTTCACGGCCTACGCCATGAGCTGGGCGCCCCCATTGTATTCCGAACTCCACAATGGTGAGCTGCAGGATGTCTCGGGCGGAAAGGGCTTCCGCAAACAATATGAGCGCTACATGTCCCAGGCGCAGGCCGAATGCGCCAAGCGGGAGAACGGAGCCTGCGCTGCCTTCGTGGCTGCCGCCTCGCGCGTCGGGAAGTCTGACTGGGCTTGGCCGATTATGCTGGCGTCTTACGACCCGCAAAGCGACTGGATCAACCCCACCGGCTGCCGACTACCCATCGGACAGGGAACTTGCCCCACAGGATCAGAAGTCACCTTCCCGACCTATCCAGAGGCGCTGCGGGCTTTTCTCGGCGCTCAGGGCTACATGAGCCCGATGTATGTTGCGCCGGCAAACGCCGCAGGGCCGAGCTTTGACTGTTCACGGGTTTCCAGCGCAAATTTGAAACTCATCTGCGGCACGTCTGAATTGTCAGCGGCCGACCGAGAGTTGGCCAGAATCTACACGCGCGCCATGGCGTTCAGCACCGCCCCAGCTGTGCTCAGAGCGGCACAAATCCGCTTCATTGAGCAGCGCAACAATGCCCCACCCGACCCCGATAGCATCTATGGCATGTACCTTGAGCGCATACGGCAGCTGAAGGCTCTGGCAGGCGAAACGCCCTAGGCAGCGCGGATCTCATTGGCGGGGGCGCCACGGCGAGCTTGAGCCATCCGTGTCGCATCTGGTCCACCGGACTGGCCGCTCATGCGGCCCCGTCGCCGCCACTCCCAGGGCGGCTGTCGTTGGCCTTCAGGCAGTGACCAAAGGCCCCTCTTCGCAGCCTTGGCGCGACCCTCCACAACCAGCAGGGACGGATCGGTGAGATACTTGCGATAGGCCCACGCCCCGCCACGGCGGATCATTTCGGCGCTCACATCAAGATCGCCTAGGTAGACGCGCCCAAGGGTCCGCCCGTAGCGATCTTGGCCGTTCTCCTGAACGCGGACGCGTTTGGAATAGACGAGATCCGAAAGGAGCTGCTTGGATTTCGCACCCCAAGGCTGGCGCTTCTCCGGGGCGTCGATCTCCGTCAGCCGAACTTTGATCGGCTGCTTATTGTCGGTGAGGACGGTGATCGTGTCGCCGTCCGAAATCCCCACGACCTGTCCAGACCACTGCATCGAGGGACGAGCAACGGACGCCCCCGGCTCCACCGAAAAGAGAATGACGACGACCAGAGCCAACCATGCCGGGCTCCACCGGCCCTTGGGCCCGCCATCTGTCAAAGGATTGCCCGCTCTCAATAAGGCCGTTTGAGCAAGCCGCTCACAGCTACATTAGCGAGCGAGCGCCAAATTCACACGTCAATCTTGCATACCTCGCGTGGGTTGTGCGAACGTCTCTTGGGGGACTGAATGGCACGAGAATCTAAGCGTACGCTAATCGACCGCCTATTCAGGGCAAAACACGACTACCTGCCCGGTACCACCATCTTCCGCGACGTCAATGTCGAGTTGATCGCCGAGGAGATGAAGCTTGAGGCGCTCGGCGAGCGGGACGGCCGCGCTGAAGTGCCTTCATCCACGAGCAATCGCGCGACGGCCGCTGAGAACGAAATCCTCGGACGGTTTCGCAGCTACTGGGATGAGGCCGTTCAAGGCGCGCGGGCGGCCCACGAAAGCTATTCAACCCGCGCAGCCTCGCTGACCTCCGCCACGGACCTAGAGACCCTTGTCGGCGAGCCACACAGCATTGTCTCTCAGTTGGAGCAAAGCGCCAGGTCGAGGTTGGACACCCTCAAAGCGTCCTTCGAACAGCACCGCGACGCGTCCCGCGCATTGGAGTCCTTCAAGACCCGCGAGGGTCTAGACCGGCCTCCAAAGCAGCCAAAAAGCTTTGGCGTCCGCATCCTAATCCTCGTAGTCGCCGCGGCTATCGAACTTGCGATCAATATCGGGACCTTCGCTGCTGGCGACGAATTCGGCCTTGCTGGCGCGGCGCTCAAGGTGATCGCCGTCCCCCTACTCAACATCGGTGGCGTGTTCTTCCTGGTGTTCATGATTGGGCGCCAAATCACCCGCCAAAACGTATCGGCTAAGGTCATCGGACTGGCCGGCCTTGGCCTAGCGTTCGGCTGGGCGTTCTTTCTCAATCTGGCTGTTGCCCATTGGCGCGACAGCCTCGGCCTCGCCTTCTCAGCCGACGCGGGCAAGATGGCGTTGGACCGCGTGCTCCACGCCACCTTCGAACTGAACGACATCACGTCCTGGGTTCTCTTTGCCGCCGGCTTCGCCGCAGCCATTCTGGGCGCGATCGACGCGTTCATTTGGCATGATCCCCACCCCGGGTTCACCAGCCACTTCAATGCGAAAGTCTCAGCTGCCGCCGCTTTTGAGGCGGAGCGAGATGACGCTCTCTATCAGCTGGATGAGATCGCCGATGACGCGATCGCCAGGCTGAAGGACGCACTGAAGCGGGCAGAAACCAACGCCAGTCGGCGGCCCGAACTGGCGCAACGCGCCGCGGCGCTGGCCGAAGACTTAAAGGTGTACGAGGCGACCCTTGGCGCCGCGGCTGAGGACCTTATCACCCGGTATCGTGAGGCAAATCAACGCGCGCGGACTTCCCCATCACCGGTACGGTTCGACGCTCCGGTAGCCCTGAAGCTCTCAACGGTCAGCCTCCCCCCCATTCCGCCGTCGATTAACGCCAACGAGGTTGACGGGCTACTCAGCGACGCAATCCGACGGATCGCCACGGCAAGAGATGAAGCCGCCGACAAACTTCCCACTCTCTCCGAGTGGTCGAGCAAGGAACCGACGACTTGAGCCGTAGACCCCGTCCTCGGCGCTCCACCCAGAAGCGGAGTTGGCTCCCATGGGTTGGCGCGGGCCTCATTGTCTTGCTGGTGCTGGGCGGCCTCGGCGCGGCCGCGGTGGCGACCAGTCGCGCAACCCGCATCGACGCCTCGACACTATGCGCCACGACCGGCCCGTCCGCCGTGACCGTGGTCCTCATTGACGCAACCGATAGCATCAGCAGCGTTCAGCGAACTGCGATCATCAATCGGCTGAACAAGATCGATCGGCAGCTGAAGGCGAATGAACGTCTCGCCGTCTTCGAGATATCACCGGGCGCGAACCCCTTAACACCGGCATTCTCGATGTGTCGGCCAGCTGCTGCGGCTGAGACCAGCGCGCTGACTGGCAACAAAAAGCTGGCGAGCCAAAAGTATGATGGCACCTTCAAACCGGCGGTCGCCGCGACGCTGAGCTCCCTCTTGAACAAGGCGCCCGCCGCCGGCTCGCCCATAATGGAGGCGATACAGGCAGCCTCCGTATCAACCTTCCAAGCTTCAGATCTGCCGGACGAGGCTCCGCGTAGGCTGGTGGTTGTCTCGGATATGCTCGAACACGGCCCGGCCGGATCTCAGTACGGTTCGCTTCCTGATTTCGACGACTACAAGGCCTCGCCACAATTTGCCCGGGCCACCTCCGACCTGACCGATGTCGACGTTATCGTTCTCTACCTAAGGCGAGACGACGGCGCCTCCGTGCAGGGGATCAACCACATCGACTTTTGGGCGCGCTGGTTCGCCGCCCAAGGCGCCAGTGATTTCAAAGCCATTCCGGTCGAAGGTTAGCATGACCTCCAATTCATACTGGGCGACGCTGCGCGCGCACGCAGACAAGTGGCTGTTCTTCGCGCTCTTTGTGGCTGGCGCTCTTCTGATCGTGTCGTTCGACGCATTTCATGTGCCCAAACTGCTCGCCGTAATCATCTGCACAGTGCTGCTCTTCGGGTACGCTCTCTCAACCAGCCTGGTCCCTGCCGTGCGCTTGAGGCCCGACCAGGCGGCCGACAACTCCTACTATCTCGGCCTGCTTTTCACTCTGACCAGCCTGGGCGTCGCGCTATTTCGGTTCTCCACCGCCGAGAATGCCGCAGACGCCATTCTTCGAAACTTTGGGATTGCGATTGCGACCACCATCGTTGGGCTGGGGCTTCGCGTTTTCCTCAGCCAGTTCCGGGAAGACCCAGACGACCTGGAGTACGAGGCGAAGACGGCGCTCGCCGAGTCCGTCAGGGCCCTCAGGGGCGGTTTGGACCAGTCGCTTGCGGAGATGCAGAGCTTTGCGGTGGGCGCGAAGCAAGCTCTGCAGGAGGTTTCCGAAGCGACGAGCAAGTCGACCCTTGAGACCCTGACAAACACCGTGGGGCGATTTGAGAGCGCGGCCGACGACATGGGCCGGCGATTTGAAGGCACGGCGAGTTCCTTCGAGCAGCGGGCTGGCGCATTCGACGGGTCGTTGCAGAAACTTGCTGAGGTGGTTGAGGCGCTGAGTGAGCGCATTGGAGCCGTCCGTGCCGATTCCGACATGCTTGAGGACGGCATTCGCCCGGCGTTTGATGCTCTGCAGTCTCGAGTTTCAGAATTCGCAGCGACCTTCGAGGGTGAGCAGAAGCGACTGGCAAAGGGCCTGACGGCGCTTTCAGCCCTATCGGAGTCTCTCGCTGTCTTCGATCAGTCGGCAGCATCTCTCGACGCGACCTCCCAGAAGCTCAGCCAAGCCTCCTCCGCCATAGGTGAGAGCGCGGATTCATTCGTTCGGTTGGACCAGGCCTCGCGCTCGGCCGCCGACGCGGCCTTTGCGTATAGCGACCAATTTGGGAAGATCGCCGACGAGCAGGTCCGGCACAACAAAGACGCCATGGACGCCTTGGCTCACGCATCAGATCAACTGGCCCAACGCGCCAACGCGTCGCTGTCTGAGATTGACCAATCGGCGCAACGTGCGGCTGCCGCCCTCACCAGTTTGAATTCTGAGTTCTCCGGCTCCAGCGAGGCGGTGCAGCGGGTTCGCCGTGAGTTGGCGGAACTCGCAGGCTGGATCATCGCGCGTCTGGACGCGAAATGAACCTTGGAGAGCAGGCTCGCCAACGAGCGCAGTACAAGAAGGGCGTCCTCCTAGGCCTGACGGTCGCCGAGGCGATGCTCCTCATTCTTTTCGCCTTGATGCTGGCCTTGGGCGCCCTGCTCTCGCAAAAAGATCACAGCATCGCGTCACTCGGTGCGCGGTTGTTGAACATGACCTCGCAGCTGCGCCAGGCGCAAAACAGAGCTGAAGTGTTACAGGGATTGGCGGACGGTCGGGCGCCAGAGTCCTTCATACGTGAGGTTGTGCTCGCACGAGAGCAGATGGCCGAGGTCGCCCGGCAACGCGCAGCCTTGGTGGAAAAGGAGCGTGTGCTGCGAGAGAACGCCCAGCTCGCAGCCGCCCTCAAGGACACCTCCGACCCCAAGGATCGCACCCGCGAATTGGCGGCACTGGGCGCGCGTCTTGAGGCCGAAACCAAGAAACTCTCGCCGCAAACCAAGTCCGATAAGCTGTTCGACCTCGTTCCAGAGGCGGTGGGCTTGGCCGAGGCTGCGAAGGACGCCGGCGTCGATCGCCCCCAGGCGACCGAGATGCTCAAGGACGCCGAACGCACCCTGCGCGAGAACTCAACCTTACGAGGGCAAGTCACTCGATACCGCAAGGAACTGGCGCGCATGGGCAAGGGTGGAGAGTATCCGCCGTGCTGGGTCACCGAGGCCGGTGAAATTCAGTACCTCTTTGACATCGAGCTCCTTGGCAGCGGCACACTCCGTGTGCGCGACGTCGCGCCACCGTCCAGAAAGCTGGATCGCAATGAACTACCGATCCCATCCCAACTCCTCAGCGGCCCCGTCAGCCGATCGCAATTCATAGCCTTGACCTCACCGCTCTTTGAGCGCGGCCGCGAAAAGGAGTGCCGCTTCGTCGTAATCGCACGAGACCGGACAGGAGCGGGCCAGAAGGAACTCTTCAAAACGCTGCTCCTCACCGTCGAAGGGCATTTCTACAAGTCGCTGAGGAAGTAGGTTGCCAGAGCTGGAGAGCGAACTGCTGCGGTTGAGGCGGGCGGTCCACCGGAGCGCCACTATGCCGGCGGCCGATAGTCCGCCGCACCGGCCGCGTCCAGTGATGAATACCGTTCCTGGGAATGAGGAACTCTCTGCCCCCTCCCCCTCGCGGTCCCTTGCGGGTCGTCTGGTCGACTGGCTGAGGCGGCGGTGACGCCGGCATCTTCGTCTGCGCATGGGCGCGAGAACCTTAGCGTCCCACAGGACGTAAGCGACGACCACTTTTGGTTGCGAGTGTCCGCAGCTAGCGCATAGTGGGCGCTTCCGGGGGGAAACGTGTTCCGATCCATAGACCTTGCGTTGGCGTCACCGACCCTGCTCGTCACGAACGTAGCTGGTGAATTTGCACTGCTGTCGCCCCCCGATCACGCCGGACTGATCGCCGGAACGCTCCCGGAGGACCATCCGCGGTATTTCGATCTGTTGGCCCGCAACTTCATTGTCCGCCCCGAACGTGGCGGCACGGGCCTGGAACGCGCTGTCGCCCGCACGCGCAAGGCTTTCGCCCTCGAGGGGCCAAGCCTGCATATCTTTGTGGTGACCCTGCGCTGCGACCATGCCTGCGGCTACTGCCAGGTCTCGCGCGCCGCGCTCGACGCCAAGGGCTACGACATGTCCTGGGAGCATGCGAACGCTGCGCTGGACCGAGTTTTTGAGTCTCCAGCCCATGCGTTGACGATCGAATTCCAGGGCGGCGAGCCGGCGCTACGCTTCGACCTGGTGCGCCAGATCGTCCTTGAGGCGGAAGCCCGCAATGACCTCCACGGTCGCCAGCTGCGGTTCTCCATGGTCTCAACTCTGCACCATCTTGGCGACGAAGAGCTGGCCTTCTGCCGAGACCACGAGATCCACATCTCCACCTCGATCGATGGCCCTGCAGCCCTGCATGACCGCCAACGACCCAACCCCACTCGCGACAGCTGGACCCGCACCATTGCCGGCCTGGAGCGCGCCAGGAGCATACTGGGCTATCAAGGCGTGGCGGCGATGCCGACCCTCACCAAGGCCGCCCTCGCCAATCCCCGTGAGGTAATCGACACCTACCGGGATCTGGGCTTCGGCTCGATCTTCCTGCGCCCGATCAGTCCCTATGGGTTTGCCCGCAAGACCCGCCGGGCGATCGGCTACGAGATGTCGGACTTCGTGTCGTTCTACGCCGAGGCCCTGGCCTATCTCCTGGAGCTAAACCGCCAGGGAGAGACCATGGTGGAGACCTACGCCTCCATCCTCCTGCGGCACATCCTGTCGCCCTTCCACACTGGCTATGTGGACCTGAGGTCGCCGGCCGGCGCGGGCCTTGGTGTGCTGGTCTACAACTATGATGGTCAGGTCTATCCGGCGGACGAGGCACGAATGGCCGCCGAGACCGGCGACACCCGCTTCGCGCTCGGTAGGGTCGATGACACCCTAGAGGCTCTGCTGACGTCTCCAGCCATGCGGTGGTTGGCCCAAGGGTCGATCGCCGAGACCTTGCCGGGGTGTCGCGACTGCGCCTTTGTGCCCTTCTGCGGGGCTGACCCCGTTTATCACGCCGCCGCCCAAGGTGACCCGATCGGGGATCGTGCGACCAGCGAGTTCTGCGCCAAGCACATGGGCCTCTTTAAGATCCTCTTCGGGCACATCGCAGAGGGTGATCCTGAGACTATGCGCACCTTCACAGCCTGGGCGCTGAACCGCCCGCGGGAGGACATCGTCGAGGCGGGGTTCGTCGAACAATGACCCGCGGTCTTGCCCTCAGCACCCATGCCAAGCTCACCGGGGTGCATGGCGTCCGCATCCTCAAGCTGATGTCGATTGACGAAGCCGCGGCCAGCGACTTGGCGGCTGACTGGCGACTGGTGGCCGACGGTTATGGATGGACCGGCGGAGGCGCCGCAGAGGTTTCGATCACCTCGATGCGCGACGCGCAGGTGTTGGCCGCCGGCGATGTGGTGCGGGTCCGGGAGGGCAGCAGTCTGGTCTCGGTTCTTTGGCGCCGCGGCGCACGCGCCAATGCGCTGTTCGTCACCGAGCGCTGCAACAGCCTCTGCCTGATGTGTTCTCAGCCTCCGCGAGACGACGACGACAGCTGGCGCGTCGCAGAGCTGCTGCAGACCATTCCGCTGATCGACCGGGATGTGGCCCAGCTCGGCGTCACCGGGGGCGAGCCCACTCTTCTGGGCGACAGTTTGTCGGAGGTCCTTCGGGCTTGCGGAGACTATCTGCCTGACACCGCCCTGCACGTGCTCACCAACGGTCGGCTATTTCGCGATACGCCGGCGGCCGCGGACTGGGTCGCGGCCGGCGGTTCTCGCACCACTTGGGCGGTGCCCCTCTACGCTGACGTCCCTCAGATCCATGACCAGGTCGTGGTGGCGCCGGGCGCCTTCGATGAGACCCTCGATGGCCTCTATGAGTTGGCGGTGAACGGCGCCCAGGTCGAAATCAGGGTGGTGCTGCATGCCCTGACCATCCCGCGCCTGCCGCAGCTCGCCGCCTTCATCTATCGCCGCCTGCCCTTCGTGCGGCACGTCGCCCTTATGGGTTTGGAGCCGATGGGCTTCGCCAAGCGCAACCGCGATCAGCTCTGGATCGACCCCGTCGACTACCAGACCCAACTGCGCGCCGCCGTCTTCCACCTCGCCAACCGTGGGGTTGCGGTGTCGGTGTACAACCTCCCCCTCTGCGCCCTGCCCCGCGAGCTTTGGCCCTTCGCCCGCCAATCGATCTCGGAGTGGAAGAACAACTATCCCGCCGAGTGCGAGGCCTGCGTGGTGAAGGATCATTGCGCGGGCTTCTTCGCCTCAGCCGGGGTCGCCTGGCGTAGCCGTGCGGTCCAACCGCTTCATAGAGAGGACCTCGCCGATGAACTGGCGTGAGCACCTAATTCTGCTGTTTGGCGCGGCCAGCCCCTTCGCGCTTGGGGCCGACAACGCTGCCGCAACCGACCTGATAGACCATCGGGATCAGGGGGTGTTCGACCCGCCAGAGATCCAGAAAGACCTGCTGCTCTTCCGGGATCCGGCCGAGCGCGAGCGCTTGCTGCTGTTCGCAGCCCACCGCTCCCATTCAAGTCACAGCAGTCATCGGAGCCACAGCAGCCATTATAGCGGTAGCGGTGGCCATAGCAGCCGCCCCTCCCATTTCTCGGGGTCCGGCGGCTATGTGGCCCCGGCGCCTATCATTCGCGCACCAGCCCCCAGGCCACCGGCCCGCAAGCCGGTCCCCGCTACGCCTATCGCGCCGTATTTCGACAGCTCCAGCAGACCGGCCGCGGCTTCAACCACCGCAGCCCAACGCCTCGGCGCTGATGAGCTCGCCAACATGATCACCAAGGTGCAGATCGCCCTGGTGGTGCGCGGATTTAGGCCAGGCCCCGTTGACGGGAAGCTAGGTGCCCAGACCAAGGATGCGCTGACCCGCTTCCAGGCCGCCAACCGTCTCCCGCCCAGCGGTGCAATGGACTTGGAGACGCTCCAGGCGCTTGGCGTGGAGATCGCGATGCCCTCTCGACCAGCCGCGCGCGTGACCCATCCAGTCTGGATGCGGCGGCCGAGTTCCCAAGAAATGGCCCGATACTACCCCGACCGCGCGCAGCGGATGGGCGTCGCCGGCGAGGCGGTGGTGACCTGCGTCGTGGCGGCCGACGGAAGTCTGGATGCCTGCGTCCTTGAATCGGAGTCGCCGTCTGACATGGGGTTCGGCGAGGCGGCGCTCAAACTCGCCAACCTGTTCCGCCTGCAACTGGTGGCCGGCGACGTTGGAGCCAAGATCTCGCTGCCGATCGCCTTCGCCATTCCTCTTTGACCGCGCGCCCCCAAAGAAGATCGTCGAGCCGATGACCACCAGCCAGACAGATGCGCCGGCCTCCCAAGCCCGTGGGAGCGTTCGGCGACGCCTACACACCGCCCTCGATCCGAGGGCGCGCTCGACGGGCCTCTCGCCGCTCAACCTTGTACTGGTGATCTTGATCCTCCTGGCTACCGGCCTGGCGATCGCCGAAACTGAGCCCACGCTTCTTCCCAACAACGGGCGAGCCTTCGCTACGGCCGAACTGATATTTGGCGTGCTCTTTGCCCTCGAATACGCGGTTCGCCTGTGGACTGCTCCCGAACGCAACCCTGAAGGCCCTGCCTGGCGCGAACGCCTTCGGTTCCTCATTTCGCCGGCCGCCCTGATTGACCTGGTGGCAGTGTTGGCCTCGCTTGCCGTGGCGGGCGGTTCTAGCGCATTCCTGCTTCGGCTGGTTCGCCTCGGGCGGATCCTTCGCCTGGCCAAACTCGGACGGATGTCGCGCGCCATGGGGCACCTGCTGGAGGCGCTCACATCACGGCGCGACGAGCTTCTGCTCAGCCTGTTCGCCGGCCTGCTGTTGATGCTTGTGTCGGCGACGGCGCTCTATCTGGCAGAGGGCGCCATTCAGCCCGACAAGTTTGGAAGCATACCTAGGGCGCTCTGGTGGTCGGTAGCCACTATGACCACCATTGGCTATGGCGACGTCTATCCGATCACGCCGCTCGGCAAGCTGCTGGCGTCGATCGCCGCCATCTCCAGCATCGGCTTGATCGCAATGCCCACAGGAATACTCGCCGCGGCCTTCAGCGATGCGGTTCAGCGCCATCGCGTAGCGCTGGATGCCCACAAAGAGAGTTCCGCGCCGACCCCCAACCCGCGTTGAGCGGCGGCCAGAAAGCAATACCCGGTTTGAGCATATTCGCGTCGCTAGAATCGGCCCGCCCTCACGCCGCGCTCGGCGTATTAGTCCCCGGGGAACAGGGATGAGTTCACGGCCAGTAGCCTGTGCTCTAGCCGGTGGCAGGTTGGGCAGAGCAAGGAGAAATCGGCAATTCGGCTGTATCGCGTCCCCAGTGAGATCGGATGCTTGTGATGAACATCGAGCAGGCTCCGCGGCGTGATATTGTGCTGCCCGATTAGCGATATTGGATCGAAGCGGCAGTGATCGCAGGAGAGCGTTCCAGCCTCCCTTCGACGCCGAACGAACCCCTCAGCAAGCCAAGCTGCCCGCCGTCTAATTTTGGCCCGTTGCTCAGCTGTGAAACCTTCGAGCGCCTGATCAGAAAGGTCGTCGCCGATATCGGTTAGGGTTTTCGGATCGATCTCACTTCTATCGGCGGCCGCGAATTCGTCCTCAAGCGCGATCCATGCGTTCTGGACCTCCCTTCGGATGATGCTGAGTTCGCCTAGCGAGTGGCGCTCCTCGTCTTTCAGCGGACGCAGGGTCTTTGATGGGTGCGCGTATAGGCGTCTGTAGCCCGCCTCGCCAAACACCTGTCGCGCCGAAGGTCGGCCTTCGATTTCGAAGCTCTCAACGATGGGAAACGCGACCGACCATCGAATGCGGTCTGCTCCCTGTGACCACATATCTTGGATCCGCGCGTACTCATCAGACCCAATCAGATCGCGCAGCGGCTTGAAGTTCGGTTGCAGCCTGTGGATTGCGAGAAGGCGACCGCCGATATGCCTGTGCTCTTCACGTTCTCGCAGATAGTCGACATCGGCTTCGAACCCAGGATTCGGCTGCCCGAAGTTGGCAGTTATGTACTCAAGGACATATCCGCTTCCGAACTGCTTCTTGATCGTGGCCTGGCATCGCGCCCGCGCTTGCAGCGACCCATCCGATGGTGTGAAGCCCAGCCAGGTCGCGCCGGGCAGCCAGTCGGCTTTGGAGGCCGTGACCGGGGCTGGCAGATCCCTAACCAGCATTTGAATTTCCCTCTGATCACCTCGCTCTAGGTTAGGGCGCCGCGACCAACGCACCACCATTTTCGAGAGTGGCTCCAATGACTAGGATCTCAAGACAGGAACTGTTCGAGAAGGTTTGGGCCGCGCCCGTAAGCAAAGTCGCCGCTGAGTTTGGGCTGAGCGACAACGGGCTGCGCAAGATCTGTGGGCGTCATGACATTCCCCTCCCAAGCCGTGGATATTGGGCGCAAGTACACGCCGGCCGGGTTTTCCCGCGCCCAACACTGCGGCAGGTCAAACACTCATCACTCGAAGAAGTCGCTTTCGAAGGTGCGCCGCTTCCGCCGTTGGTGGTCGCGGCTCTAACAGAGGCGAAAGAGCGGCTTGCTGCCGTCGTCCCAAAGTCGCCAGAACAGAAAGCGGTCGAGGTTCCGCCGTCAGCGATCGCAGACGACGCGCCCCAATTCGCAGAGTGCGAGCTCTCGGATAGCTCGGCCGAGCATCCGAAGCTCTTGCCCACCCGCAAGGCCTTGGTGCGCGCAAAACCGGATGGAAGGGGCTTCGTGCACGCCGAGGGGCGCGGCGTATTGCCCGTCGTCGTTGGTCCTCAGTCGATCGAACGCATGCTCGACTGGCTCGGCCAGTTTCTTCGCTTCGCAGAGACGCAAGGCGCACGGCTTGACCGCAAGGAGGAGCGGGCCATCTTCATCGTGGATGAGGAGGAAATTGCGTTTCGCATCGAAGAGAAGCCAGAGCGTACGCCACACACACCGACGAGCGCCCAACTTGCCGAGAAGGCGAAGTGGGGTCACATCTACAGTGCGAGTTGGACGCCCTGGCCGAAGTACGATCACAGCCCATCTGGCAAGCTGTCACTCGTCATCGAAGTCCACGGCGCTTCGGGATTGCGGAGCACCTTCAGCGAGACAGCGACGCGCTCGCTTGCAGACATGAGCGGCGACTTCCTAGCCGCCTGCATCGCCCGCGCCGCGCTCATCAAAGATAACCGGCGCAAAGCCGAAATCGCCCGGATGGAGGCCGAGGCGGCGCAACGTCGCCAAGAGCGTGTGAAGGCGTTCGAGCAACGCGAAGAACGCCGCGAGAGGTTCGTCGAACTGATCGCTGACAAGCTTCAGGAGCGGGCGCGGCTGTGCGCCGTGCTTGAGCACGCCGAGCAGCCGTCTGCCGAGGAAAGCGAGCGTCTCGACACCATGGTCGCATGGGTCCGTCGTCGGCTGGCCGAACTCGACGCGCTGTTATCTCCGACCTTCTTGGATATCTCCGCACGCTACGCGAAGGTCGATTTCGACGAGGCGCGAGCGGCCGCGCGGCCGACGGAACCCAGTTGGTACTACCCGCGAGCAATTGAGCTACAGCTCTGGCGGATCGATGAGGAAGCGGGAAACGCGCACAGCCAAAGCCCCTACGAATGGCGCCGAGATCGGGGGCTGATTGCGGATGTGGAAGAGCGCCGAGGGACCGCAGCCGGGGAGGATTAAGTGGCAAGTCGGGCGCTCGGCAACTGCACTACCTCAAGATCGTACTGCGCTTTGGAAGCCTTTGTGCGCGCCCGATTGGCCATCTCTCGTGAAAGGACGAAGTAGAACCGCTCTCCTTGCATGTCCGCCAACTTTCTCAGAGTGAGGGCCATGCGGCGGTCGATGGTACCCTTGGGCTTGAGCGACGTCGTCACCTCGCCGGAAATGATCACTTTATTCTCCAATACGCCCCGGATGTCCGGTTCGCCGGCGTCGCCGGTTTGGCGCGGATTCCACTGCCAGATGGTGCCCCCAGGCACACGCCGCTGTGCGATCAGCCAATGGACAGCGCACAGCGCCGCGTATTCGTGCTGGATTTGGTTCAGGT
Organism: Phenylobacterium ferrooxidans; assembly: GCF_042714595.1. Taxonomy (NCBI): domain Bacteria; kingdom Pseudomonadati; phylum Pseudomonadota; class Alphaproteobacteria; order Caulobacterales; family Caulobacteraceae; genus Phenylobacterium; species Phenylobacterium ferrooxidans. The sequence goes on from NZ_JAOTJD010000013.1 coordinate 37,983, forward strand.
CCTCGTACGTCGCTTGTCGTAGTTCAACGAGCACTCGGATCCCGTCCTCAACCGCTTCGACTGGAGCGCGGGTGAGACTCTGCAATTCGCTCATGTGAGCGCGCAAATCAGCGAGGATCTTCCCCTCGGCTGTTGTGAGGTCGAGTGGCTGCAAAATGTCGCGTCTTTCCGGTCTGGAGACCCGCAGCTGCGAACTACGCTTCCATTGAACGTTCGTGAAAGTCTAGCGCTCGCGGTGCTGGCCCCCACGAGGTGGTCGAAACTGCCTCGCAATGAGCCGAGCGACAGCCTGCAGAGTTTCCGAACAAATACGGAACACTCCCCTCGACCACCGCGATCAGTTGGACCAAGGACTTGGCCGGAGGTCACCATGAGCGCCACCCAAGTCCGTAAGATCGAGCGGCGAACCGACCGCACCGGCAAGACGCTCTATTTCATGATCAAGTCCGGCAGCCGATCGCGTCAGCACAAGTTCTTCGAGCCGCACGAAGTCCCAGCCTTTGAGGGCGACAGCGCTTGGTTTGAGGTGGAGCCACGAGGGGGCCGGGCCCACTGGAAGGTCTTGCGGCAAGTGGCGCCGCCCGCGCCAGGCTGACACTGCAATGACGACCATCTGCGCCTGAAGTCCGGCGACTCCCACTTGCGGCCTTGGAGACCAAGGTCCGAACCCCTGGGTAGAAGGGATGAAGGTTTGCCTCAGCTCAGTCGCCACTCCGCGGACCAGCACAGCTGGCGACAAAAGCGGACGCAGTGACTGTATGAAACATACAGTTTTGGATGCGTGTTTGGCGATCGTTTGATATGTTCAACTCATGCCCAAGTCTCAGATCCAGCGCTCCGCCGCGCCCGACTCCGTCTCCCTCAAAGTCGGCGGATGGCTCGAGGCGCACGCCACCGGTCGGGGGGTCATCGCTGTCCCAATCATTGTGGTTCTGCTTCTCGTTGGTGGCGCTGTCGCGGCCCTGATCCCCGCGCTCATGCCCTAGCGTGAGACCGGAGGCGCCTAGGTCAGCACCCACTTTTCCGGCTAGTCCGCTTCACCCGCCCTCAGTTGCGCGATCGCCTCGGCGAGACGCTCGGCGTTCGCCCGGCTAGCCATCAGGTGGCGTGTCGCGTCACCAGCTTCGAATTCAGCCAGCGACACCAATACCACCGCCTCCCCCTCCTTGCGGGTCACCAGCACAGGGGCGCGCCCCGTCACAACACGCTCCAAAACTTCCTCAAGCCGGGCCTGCAGATCGGAAAAAGTTAGAACCTCCATGGCCTCTCCAGTCTTCTATCGACAGCGACGGCGCTCCCATGGGTCGGCGGGAGCCTAGCGCGGAGGGTCGCAATTTTCGGGCGGGGTGAGACCAACCTCTGCCGCCTCAGCATAGCAGCGCACCTGCTCAACCTTGCGCCCATAGGCAAACGCCAGGCCTATGCAGATCATCGCCAAGACGACACACAGACCGGCCAACACCCGAACCACGCCGCGGTCAGTCACACGCTTACCCCCGTTTGGATGAGATCTGCGCAAGCTCTTCTGGCCGCAGCCAGCGCCAGGCAATCGCCTTGAGCTGAGGACCGCCGGTTATAGCGGTGCGCTGACCTGTCAGTCGGCATGCCCGATCGCGTCAACCAGACCGCCGACATATTCCCGCACATCGCGCGGCCAGCCCTCGCAGAGCTTATGAAACTGCTTCTGGTCCCCAGCGAAGAACGCTCTCGTGGCCTCCTCGAAGTTGGGCAGGTTTCCCGCCAGCGTCGACATGACCCGGTAGGCGCCTTCCTGGGCCCGTCGCGCTGCGTCAGCCTCGGCGCCTTCCCGGCGCGCCGCCTCAACCAGACGCCTCAGGGCTGCTGACGCGCCTCCGGGCTGTCCAGACAGCCAGTCCCAGTGCCGCGGCAACAGTGTCACTTCACGGGCCGTCACGCCGAGCTTGGGTCGGCCACGACCGGGCTTGGCGGCCTCGTCGCCAGACGCCGCGTCCTCTGGCTTGGGCGCCGCATAGCGCGCCTTTACCTCATCCGGCGTGCCGCGGAGGTCCAGGTCCACGGTCCTGCCGGTCGCATCATCGAAAACGATATTCCGTTCGACCCCCGCATCGACGGCGGTCTTCACGGCCAATGCGACTGTCGGCAGGTCGCCGGAGGCGATGCGTTTCTCGCCGGCGAACGCAGTGAACATGACAACAGGGTCCTGAAGGGATGATGCGGCTTGCTTCTCGCCGCTCTCACGGTCGCCGTCAATATACCCGGATAAAATCTCGCGCTCTGGAATATGAGGGCATCCCTGCCGGCTGGACCGGGTGGGGACATAGCCGATCCTTCGATAGGCCTCTCGCAGGCCGCCAAACCGGCGGATGTAGGTGTTTGTGCTTGCGACACCCGGCGCATCGTTGACGACCTTGTCGGTGAGGACGCCTGTCTGCGCATGGAGCCGGGCAAGCTGGTCTAGCAGTTGGGCGTCCGTCGCGTGGACGGCTTGGGCCTCGGTGACCTTCTGCGCGGCCATGAACAACTCTCGCGACACAATGGCCTCGAAAGCCCCGTCGGCTCGAATACGATCAGCCCGCGGGCGGATGACCTTGCGCCCGCCAAGCCAGCGGGCTTCCCGGCCGTAGACCATCGTTCCCGTGTACTTCTCGTTGGAAAGCACCTGGGCGATCGTCCAGGCGCGCCACGGACGACCCGCCTCGCCCAGGACTCCCTCGCGGTTCAGTCGATCGGCGATCGCCTGCTTGCCGCAGCCTTCATAGGTGAAGAGCCGATAGATCCGGCGAACCGTCTCGACCTCTTCGGGCGGACCGAGGATCAGAAGCACGCGATCAGTCGCCAGGTATTTCTGGTCTCCAGCCGCCAGCATGGCCTTGGCCCGGCCGCTCTCATCGACGAGCAACCTGCGCAGGCCGTAACCGGCGGGCCCGCCTTGGCGAAACCCTAAAGCCGATAGTCGCGCAGCTCCGGCAAAGCACTTACGCGAGAGCTCACGGCTGTGCTCCGCCGCCATCACACGCTTCATCGCCTTCAGGAGGGAGCCGGTCGGCGTGGCAGCGTTGCTGAAGGCCTCGGCGCAATAGCGGACGTCCACCCCGGCCGCCCGACAGATGTACTCGTAGTGTGCGGCCTCGTCGGAATCCTGGAAACGGCCCCAGCGGCTAATGTCCTGGACGAGGATGACCGCGAAGTCGGCCTGCCCGGCAAGCACAGTGGCCAGCAAGGCCTGCAGCGACGGTCGGCCCTCCAGTCGCAAACCGCTCTTGCCGGCGTCGGCAAAGGTCCGCACGATTTCAATGCCGTGCTCAGTGGCATAGGCGCCGATCTGGGCTTCCTGGTTCTCCAGGGAATACCGCTGCGTGTCCCGGCTCATGCGCAGGTATTGCGCCGCCCGGATTGGCGAGCCCGTCACGGACTGGTCGGTGAAGATAGCCGGGGCCACCTACCAGGCCCTTGGCCGGGCTTACGCGTCCGGGAATAGCCGATAAGGCCGTAGGCCTTCTTGAGGCCGCCGAACCGGTTGCGATAGACCGCCGCGCAAGGCAGGTCCGGGTTGGCGTCGATGAGATCGCCGGTCATTCGGACGGAGGCCGACACCGCCCGCGCGAGGCGCGCCAGGGCTTCCTCGTCACTTAGTCGCCGATAGCGATCCATCAGCCGTTGGGCGTCAGCAAACAGATCTCGTGACACGAGTGGCTCGAAGCTCGCCTCAACCTGCGTCCAGCTTTCCTGAGGCATCGGGCCAGGGCGTTCTCCGAGTGGGCACGATCGCCGGCCGAAAGTGAGGACGCCCAGATAGGTGTCATTGCGCAACACCCGTCGGACGCACCCTGCGCTCCAGGTACGGCCGGCCACAGCGGTGACACCTTCACCATTGAGCAGCGCCGCAATGCCGCCGGGGCGGAGGCCAGTCAGAACATAGAGCCGGAAGATCCGCGCCACCGTTGCGACTTCCGACGGGGGGCCGGGCGCCAGCATCACCCGGTAGCGGCTGGAGACCTTTCGCTCCCCAGCTTCCAGGACGCCGTGCACTCGGCCGGCCTGGTCGACGACATGGCGGCGCAGGCCATAGACCGCCGACCCGCTGGCCAGATAGCCCTTCCTCGCCACGGTGCGTTTGGCGATCCGGAGCCTCATCGACATGTCCCGGCTGAGCTCTGCGGCCATGGCCCGCTTAAGCTCTTTGATGAGCACGCCCTCGAGGCCGCCGTCATTGTCGAAGGGATCGGCGCAATACTCGACCGCCATCCCGGCTTTCCGGCACAGGAACTCGTAGTGGGCCCCCTGGTCGATATCCTGGAAACGGCCCCAGCGGCTGACGTCGAACACCAGGATGGCCCGGAAGTCGGGCGCAGGTCCTCGGGCGTCGGAGAGCAGCGCTTGCAGCCCTGGGCGACCGGTCAGAGTCAGGCCGCTTCTGCCCGCATCGACGTAAGAGCACACGATCTCGAAGCCGCGCTCGCTGGCATAGCGGGCGATCGCCGAGCGCTGGTTCTCGATCGAATAGACCTGGTCGTCCGTCGACATCCGGAGGTACTGAGCGGCTCGGATCGGATCGGCCATGACGCTGGCCTCCTGGCTGACGGCAGGCTTGCCTGAGCCGCCACGCCGCGCCTTACTCAGGCAATGTGCAACGAATATCAGCTCCGGGTCCGCCGCGGCGACTATGACTGGCAGTTCTCGGAACTGAACGTTCCGATCAACTGGGCCGACGCCGAGCCCAACAGGCCGCTGGATCGGCCGTTCAAACCCACTAACCGCGCCACGATGATCCGCGCCGTCGATCCGGCCGATCCCATGGCCGGGGTCGAGGGTCTGGAGGCCCGATGGTGGTTAGTGCCGTTCTTCCACAAGGGGCCCCTGTCGGCCTGGAAGGCGATGTGCACGAACGCCCGACTTGAGACCGTGGACACAACCGCGGCCTTCCGCGAGCCCTACAAGCGCCGCCGCGCGCTAATCCCCTTCTCCAGCTTCATCGAATACGACGAGCCGCCGGGCTGGAAGAAGGGCGAGCCCAAACGCCGCTGGGAGATCAGCTGGGCGCCGGCACATGAGAGGGACCGGGTGAGGTTCTTCGCGGGACTATGGGACACGGCCCATCCGGCCGACCATGACGGCCCACTCACCAGCTTCACCTTCGTCACCGGCCCGCCGGGTCCGTTGTTCTCGACGCCTCAGGCAGACACTGGAAAGCCGCTGCACAGCCGTCAGACCCGCGTCCTGACGCTGCAGCAGGGGATGGATTGGCTGAAGCTCGACGGCGGCGGCAAGGCGCTGCTTGAAGATCCTGAGCCGCACGGTGATTTCGTGCTCAAGCCGCGACCGCGGGAACTCGAGGCCACCGATTGAGACCTCACCTGGTGCCTACTCATGTGTCGGATGCCGGGCACAGGGGGGGGCCCGGCAGTCGGGGGCCTATCTGCGATCGCGCTTCGGGTTCAGCATAGGGCGCGACGGTCATAGCCGACTGCGACAGTGGCGCCGTGCAATCGACGCAGCCGACCAGACCGCGCTACGGTGAGCTGCGACAAGGTCTGGGGAAGCGATGGCGGTCACACATGGGCACGGGAACCCCAACTGGAACCGTGATGAAACCATCCTGGCCCTTGAGGCCTACTTCGCACTGGCAGGCAAAAGCCCGAGCGCTAAAGACCCCCAGATCATGGCCCTGTCCCAGACGCTGCGCGCCCTGCCCTATCACGGCGAAGCGGCGCGTAAGCCGACGTTCCGCAATCCCGACGGAGCCGCTTTCAAGGTGCAGAACCTCCGGAGCCGTGAGACCGGAAAGGGCCTTGGCAACGTCTCGCGAATGGACCGCGAAATCTGGGACGAACTTGGCGCCAATCCCGCCGAAGTCACTCGACTCGCCACGCTCATCCGCGCCGGAATCGTCGCCAACCTGGAGACCGCATCACGGCAGGTCGATGAGGCTGAGGACTTCGAGTTCTACGAGGGTCGTTTACTCACCCAAAGCCACATTCGGCGCGAGCGGAGCGCGGGTTTGCGCAAAGCGCTCTTGAAGAAGCGGCAGGGCGATGCCCTGCACTGCGATGTCTGCGGAGAGGCTCACGCCGGATTGTCCCCCGAGCTGCGCGCGGCGGCCTTCGAAGCTCACCATATCGTCCCAATCGCAACGGCTGGGGAAGGCCCGACGAAGCTCTCCGATGTCGCCCTTCTCTGCGCCACCTGCCACCGGCTTCTGCACCGCTTGATCGCTCTCAAGCGGGAGTGGGTCGGTTTGGCGGAAGCCAAAGCTGTCATCCTGGGCAGCGCAACTCCACTCTCCTAGATCGCGGAGAAACCGTTCCAATTCCGATATCGCCCAAGGCTCTGTTGGAGCGGTGCGACGCCGCGGGGTTATGTCCGGGAAGCGCCACGAGCAGACATTGGCTCACCTCCGGATACTGGACATTCAGCGCCCGTATCTGGCTATTCGGTGCTGATGAAAGCCGAACCATTGATCCGCGCATTCGACCCTCCGCTCGGAGGAGTCCTCTTCCACGCTGCGCCAGAGCGCCAAAACGAACTTGCCGGCTATCTGGGCTCCGGCTTTGCCGGGCTCGAGCTTTGGGATGGACCGGTAAACTTCTGGGCCGACGCGAAAGACAACATTGTGCGAGGCTCCTTTAGCGGGCTCCTCAGCCTGTGGTCAGCGTGTCGGGCTGCGCTTCTGTTCGCTGACGCTGGCGCGCAGGCGTTGCGGCGATCCGAGAGTGTAATTTCCGCCAACGCACCCACGGTTATTGAAGCGTGGAAACTAGTCGGAGCGGCCGACGCCTTGATCCGCGATCAGGCGGCGGAGTGGCCCGATGACCTAGTTCCTCCCGACACCAAGGCCAAGGATGTCGCCAGCAAAGCCGCGAATAACCTGTTCCTGTTCGCTAGCGCCTGGGCGTTGCTCCACGAAATTGGCCACCTTAAGCTTGAGCATTCTGAGAATGTAAGCGCGGACGAACGGAAACAGCAAGAGGTGGATGCTGATGCGTTCGCTAACCATTGGCTGCTTCAGAACTGCCCCCCAGAGCACATCGAATTTCGTACATTCGGCGTCGCCTGCGCCATCGCCTGGCTGGGCTTGATTGATCGTGTTCGCCGCGGGTCGACGACACATCCTCACGCAAGTGAGCGTCTTAACCGCGCCTCGGCGCTGTTCGATTTGAAGAGCGAGAGCCCCTCGTTCGAAATGACGTCGTACGTTCTCAAGGCGTTTTTCGATCCCAGCACACCGCTGCCCGACACCGAAGACACTGAGGAGGCCTTCGCCACTGTCGCCGCGGCCTGGTCCCAGCTTGAACGCTAGCGGCCGCTGCGCGCCACGATCCGACATTGGGACCGAGCCACATTCCGGACGTTCGGCCATTGAGCTCACAGGACTGGATCGACTCTAGTTGGGCCTTAGGTTAGTCGCCGACGTGGCGTAATGAATGCCCCCTTCAAGAACGAGATCATTGTCAAAGGCCTGTCATCCCTCTCGTAGTCATTCGTCCGCGTCGCGCTCCCGCGCTCCGTCAGCTGGCCAACCGCATCCCGATCAGCGACCGACGCCAAGGATATAAAGGTCGATATTGGCCGCCCCCCAGATCGCAAACATCACGAGGACGCTCCAGACGAGCATCGCGGCAAATAGCAGCCCGACCATTCCAGGCGTCGCGTCCCGCAGGCTGGCGTTCGCAAACAGCTTTCGCTCTTCCCCATGAAGCTGCCGCTTATACTCGCCGAGCAGCTCTTCGAACGAAAGCATCACGAGCCGCTCGCGCCTGCGCCGGAACTGGGAGAGAATCCCAACCGCTGCATTGCCTGCTTGACGCCAGCGCGGCCCCCCTCCCTCCGGAAGCTCAATGTTCGGCGCCATCATGTCGGCGCGGGCCATTTGCTGCATCAACATTCCCCGTACCATCCACCGGCCAAAGACGAGCATGATGAGGAAGTAGATGAGGACGTAGGCTGGTCCGGACAGCGCCTGGTCATACGTCTTGTCGATGCCTTGGGCGATGATCAGGCTGGCAGCTATCGCGAAAAGCCCGTCGACCATCTGGGAAAAATGTTCCGCTCCCATCCGCTTCGGCGGGTAGGCGCGCTTGAGCCTTTCGCCGAGCGCATAGACCACGATGATCCAGAGGATTCTCAACACGCCTGGCAAGTACCGGAAGCTGATCGTGAAGCCGCCGTAGATCAGCAGGACGATGACGTAAGCGAAGAAGAAACCCCTTATGCCCGCCTGCATATGCATCGGCTTTGGATCGTGCATCGGCAAGACAAGAGACAGGGCCGTGACTGCCAGCAACGCCGACCACAATGCGCTAAGCCCACCCAGGATGGCCTTGTCTGTCAGAAAGGTGCTGAGCGGAATATGGCCAGCTTTGAACGCCGCCATGAGTTGGGGACTGATGTATGAGAAGAACGCGATATGCGTCGCGGGTACTTTATGATCGTACGCGGCCACGAGGATCAGCGCACTTGAAGCAACCGCCAAGGTAGCGGCGGTCAGGAACACGGCGATGGCCAGCGATGGCTTGATGCCGATCAGCGCCTCCACCAACCCTGTCCGCAGCTGGGATTCAGCTTTTCCTAGCTCGTCCTTGTTGATGGTGACAACTTCCAGTCCCAGTGGTTCCAGGCCGCTTTCGCCGAGATAGCTGAAGGCGAAAGCTTCTTCGACAGCGTCATACGGTACGGTGATGCGCTGGCGTCCTTGCGGCCCCTCTACCGTGATTGCGAACTGCGTCTCATCGACCACTAGGTCCCAATAGTTGTTGTCGATGATCAGTTCGAACGCGCCCGTGGCCCGAGCTGCGGGTTGGAACGTCGCCCGTTCCGCCGGAAAGTTCAGTTGGATCCCAAGGGTGTCGCTCGGCCCGACCTTCGACTTGGTCTCCAACGCGCTTCGGATGGCCTGCGGTTCGAGCGGTATGTCGGCAGAAGAGAACGGCGCCCCTTCGGCGATCGGTTGCACGTCCGCTCGCTCGTAGAAGTCGATTAGCGCGCTGTACGGAACGACCAGCTCGTCCCACTCGCCCTTGACAGAAAGCCGGACTCTGAAGGCGTCAGCATCATCGCGAAGGTCGGCGAATTGATGCTGGAGAACGAAATTGAGCTTTGCTGCTTCGCTGCCGCTCAACGGTGCGGGCAGAATGACGCCGGGGTGTTTAGCGTCGATCGAAAAGACGATCGCCTTGCCTACGCCCTCTCCATCTCTCCGCTTGTTCGCCAGCTTGAGACGGATGGTTCTAATCGGTGGCGGCCCGATCTTCGGATTGCGCTTGCGCTTGACCTGCGCTCTGCCAGCAGCGTCGCTAGCCTTGGGCGTGACCATAGTGACTGGCTCCGCGGTGGTTAGACGAATTACGCGTCGGCTACTCGTAGTCTCGTCGCCGTACCAGGAGGTCCGGAGGCATGACGAAAGCGATCGTGTCACTCGGATCGGGAAGGTGTATAATTAAGTTTGGTCTCAGTCTACTTTGCCTTCTTTTCGACTCTTAAATCCATCGTTCCGCGAGCATCAGCTGTGCTTCATGCGATCTGATAGATCGTCTCCAGACCGTGGGTCAGGCTCTTCGCCTGACGGATGTTCGTCGCGGCCACCGCAGTATCAAGATGGGCGCTCGGGCTGATCGGCATGACGGCGCGCGAGGGCCGAGCCATGCGCGGATAGTGATGCTTGGGATCGAGTTCGAGTGATTGACCATTTCGACAAAAACGGCGTCGGTCTTGGCGCCCTCTTCGTGCCGAGTGATCAAAATCTAGTGGTCGATGGAACCCGGCTTGAAGCCCATCATGGCTGATTGCCCGTCGGGCTCACGCGCCCGCAGACCTTGGGACCGGGCGCCGGGTGGCGCCTCCGAGTCGTCGCCGAAAGGCGGGCGCGAATTGGAGCCAAGTAATCCCTCACAGCTCCATTTCGAGCAATCGGCCGCGGGCGCACCGCGTGGGGCTGCTGCGAGAGAATGCGAACATTCACCTTGTCCCTGGTTCGACTCCCTCAGCGCTATCAGGATTGAACTGACGACTTCCGTCATGCGCCAAGTCCGGAAGTTGGCTCATAGCCCACAAGCCGACCTTCACCTCGCTCCGCCAAATCATCTGTCTAAGGCTGAAGGGCTCAGTCACGGTTCCGGGCGGAGAATCACCGCCTGATTTCCTGCAAAGGGAAACCAGTCCACCTTCACCGCGCCCCAGAGGCGTTCGAAGCGCTCCCAGTCGTCAATGAGCCCTGCCCCGAACCCTGGATCGTGCCGCGTGATGTGCGTTTTGGTCCCCGCCAGAGCTACGGAAAAATGGGGCACAGCGCCCGGTTCCTCGGACGCCCTGTGTAGGACGATCACCGGCCCTTCTTCCAACTCGCCTCGCAGCGTCGCGCGATCCATAGACTTAATCTGGGCTTTCAATCCGAGAGCCTTCCCAGCGTGGAAGAAGCACGGCGCCAGGGCAAAGTGCCGGGGCCTGTCCCCGAATCCAAACTCTTTCAGCGCATCTTCTTCGGTGAGCGATAGGCCTGGATCGAAGTAGCGCGCCACCATGATGAAAGAGCACGGCCCACAGCCGCCGGCCGTCGTTTGAGCGAGATAGGGAACGGGCTCCATCAAGCGAGACTACCTTCGCTCAACCGCGCAGGCCATATGGCCGGTAGGCGGTCTTACGGCGGCTCCGCGCCATGAGCTGACATCCGCGTCCGGCCGAAGAGCTGACGCCCATTGCCGAAGACCGACACCACCGAGGGAACCGCCCAAGCCGAGAGGGGAGTACGGCAGTCAGTAGTCGCTAAGCACTTCTCCCGTCCTGAGACCGCCGGAGGCGACGATCGCCGCCTCTCCACTGACAATCCTGCGGGGCGCATCACAATTCGGGAAGCCGAGTTCCGGCGAAGGCCCAGATACACGATTGGCGGCTCATATGCTGATACACGTGTTGCGCAGCAGTGCCGGCAAGCTCTACCTTGACGGTAAAGTGGCGGCGCTATCCGCCTTGGATGGTGTGATGCATTGGCCAAGATCACCTTATCAACCGGCCCGTCCGTTGATCGACAGGCGATGCTATGTCGATTGAGCTCAGCCTTGAGGCTGAGGGCTTTTCAGCTGGCTTCCACGAAGATGATCAGCTGCGCAGCCGATTTATGCGAAGGCTCATCTTACACGACGGGTCCGCGGCACAGACCCAATCGACTGGCTGGTGCACGATTCCGAAGGTGCTCGTCAGGTTCTGGCATGATGCAGAGACCTTGCCGGCGGACGTAAGGGGATGCCTTCAAAGCTGGGAGGTTCTGGAGAAGGACGGATTCGAGATCGCTTTATACAACGATGTCTCTGCCACCGCCTTCATCTCCCAGACGTATGGTTTAGAACATGCCGCGGCATTCGCGCAGTGCGGCCATCCCGCTATGCGCAGCGACTATTTCCGACTTTGTTACGTACTTGCATTGGGCGGCTTCTATGTCGACGCTGACGACGTCGTGACAGAGGGGCTTTGGCCGCTCCTCTATGGTGACGACCGACTGAAGCTCCAGCCGCTCTGCTACGACGTGCCAAGTGGCACGATGGTGGAGGGTGCCGAACTCTGGGATAACGACGCTCCCGAGGCAGGGCGCATCTACTACGTAAACAACAACCCGTTGGTGGCACCGCCCGGGCACCCCGTGCTGCGGCGGGCTCTGGAGCGCGCCACGGCTGCTCTTCTGAACAGCTCTTCGCGCCGAGACATTCAGTCGATCACCGGGCCTGGAAATCTCACGGCAGTGCTGGCCGCGCACGCCCATGAACTCGCCCTCGCTGGGCACATCCACGACTTCGCACTGCTGCGATGCTGGGACCGCATTGCGAGAACGAAATGGGATTTGTCCTACCGGGCTGACGAGCGCAACTGGCGAAATGTCGATTGGGGCTGACGTGGTCTGTACGGCGGGGAAGATATGAATCTGCGTGAAGGCTTTGGGAGCCTGCGCGGCGTAAGCTTTAGAGTGGCTTTGGCGGCAAGGCGCCTGCTGCCCCCGAAGTCGATCCACGCCTTCGGACCGGGCGATGATCAGATTGGTGCGATCCTGGCGATCAATCTTGACCGTCAACCCGGTCGGTGGCGGTGGCTCCAGCAGGAGCTCGGGCGCTTCCGGGCGCAAGGCGGCCGTCGCCTTTCGCAGCTCGTGGAACGCCTGCCCGCGATCGATGCCCGGGATGGCCGCGAAACGGCGCCTACAGCCGATGTCGACCCGATCTACACCATGGGCGATCAGCTATTTGTGCAGCCTGATGCGCGGCTCGAGGAGTGTTTTGGTCGCGACCAGGCCATCCGCATGTCACGACAGGAGATCGCCGTAGCCCGCTCCCATGTTGAGGCATGGAAGAGGATTGCGCGAGGCCCGCACAAGTATGTGCTGGTTCTGGAGGACGATGTGTACTTCGTGCATGGCGCGCACCGACTGATCGACCAGGGCTGGCGCGCCGCACTGCAAGGTCTTGGTCCCGATGAGGGGCCACACCTTCTGTATCTTTCCTATTTGGATGCCGGCGGCACGGCGGAACGGGCAGATGTCACCGCCAACCTGTTCCGACCCATTAGGGGTCTTTGGTATTTCTCTGGCTATGTTTTGTCTCGCAGCGGTGCCGAACGCCTGCTCCGAATGATGCCGGTCGTTGGGCCTGTCGACCTCTGGATCAACCACCGCTTCGGGGATCTCAGGGTACTGGCGCTCTCCAAATCGGCGCTCCTTCAACGCGGCGACGGTGGGTCCGACAACGCCTATTCCATCTTGCCGTACCTCGCTCGATCCGGAACAGTCGATGCTGGCCCGAGCCCCGTCGGCCCCACGGCAGGCGGACGCGGCCTTGTGCTGGCTTGGAACGCGCCAGGTGCCACGGATGTCATGGGAATGGCGTTGTCGACGCTCGGTTACCGCGTCCGCACCTTCCCGGCGGAGGCGCCTTCGAACCGCCTCGCGACCATGCTCGAGTCCGAGGGCCTATTCGACGCCTACGTGGACGCCAACCTCGGTGATGCAGCGATTGAAGAGCTAGTTCGACAACGGCCCGACGCGCGGTTCGTGATCGGCGCGACCAGTCAGTCCAGCGATCATCCTGCGACACCCGATAGAGTCCATCGCTCGCTGCCGGTCGCCAGATCCGCCGTCGTGCCAATGGATGCCCTCGCCGGCAATCCCTGGGAGCCGCTATCGCACTTGTTGGCGCTCCCAGTGCCCGACCATGCATTTCCACGCGGCGTTTCGCACGGCATCGGAGTGTTCCGCGCCGAGGAGGCGAACTTGGCGCGGAAGACGGACAGGCTGGGAACTAACAAGATCGACGAATCCCCTTGGGTGCTTCCACCAACTGCCTGGCGGCCCCGCCAAGACGTAAGCGCTACAAGCGCGCGGGCGTGCGAATTCACACCCTGCCTAAACGTAGATCTGACCTCCCATTCGGCCGCTTTTCGCGCCCTCACAGAAACATTCCCCGGCAACATGGCGACTTTCGAGCCTACGGGGATCGAACACAGTGCCGAAGGCGCTAGCTTCGCACTTCGGAAAAGCGCCAGCGGCGTTCGCCCCCTAAGCTCGGGTGCTCTTGCCTCAACCGACAGCTTCACCTACGGCCGGTTCGAAGCCGAGATACGTCCGGCGCGTGGCAGCGGGCTCGTCACCGGCTTTTTCCTGCACAGGGATCTCCCGAGGCAGGAGATTGATGTCGAACTGCTCGGCTCTCGCCCGAACAGGATGCTCGCAAACGTGTACTTCAACCCCGGCGACGAGGGCACAGCGATAGCCTACGGCTATCGCGGAACACCGCATGAGATCGACCTTGGGTTCGATGCTACCGCGGACTTCCACACTTATGCTGTCGAATGGACGCCCGGCAGCATCCACTGGCTCGTCGATGGCCGAATCGTCCATGTGAGGTCGAGGTGGGATCCGACGCCGATTCCTCACCTTCCAATGCGCCTGCACGCCAACCTCTGGTCGCCCCGTTCCGTAGAGCTAGCAGGTCAGCTGGATGACGACACCCTCCCAGCACACAGCGCATTCCGGCGGATTGCCGTGCAGACTCTGGATCGTGTCAGCGAAATCTGCGGTGACTCGGCCGACCCGTGCTCTGAGCACCTGGGACATGAGGGCTTGCTCGAACCGGCCGAGCAACAGCCGTCCACCCGCCAGCCAGCGCAATAAGCGGGATCGCGCCAACAGCTGATATTGGGGTCCGCGCCGACAGCTGACATTGTTCCGACGTCTCGCGGGGGACCGCAGCGTGCCCATGATTGAGTGTAGATTGGTGCTTCAGGCTTGTGGGGAGCACATGAACAGCATGGCAGACTGGGTAGCAGCTTGGGGTGGATGGGTAGCAGCCGCCGCCGCTGTGTTTACAGCATACCTCGTGCTCAAGGACCGTCTAGCGCAGCGTGCAGGCATCCTCATCTCCTGGATCGAACCCTTGGCCGATACAAGCGGCCTCGCGGTCTTGCGCCTGACGTACGAGCGGCCGGGCGAGATTCACGAGCCTGTCATTGCTGAGGTTACACTACTCGGCCCGAAGCCAGCCTCAATCAGGCTACCGGTTGGTCCGGATGCGCCTGAACCTCCATGGAGCGGCTTCGTGAGGTGCCAGATGTACCCCCGCGCCGAACACCGCATGACGGGCGATGTACTGGCTCGGGTAACAATGGGCGAAGTCTTAGCCCTGTCGGCGAGGATCGTCATTCTCGTTGGGCGAACCAAGGTGCTCACGGCCCGCCGAGAAGTTCGAATCGATCAGCTGCCGCCTAGAGTCACACTAGAGCGGGACAGGGAGTGGCGTCGAAAGCGAGGGTTTTGGATCCCTGGCGATCCTAAGGACTAGGCCGCTTACCTAGTATCCCTCCGAGGTTCCAGGACTACGGCCCCGACGGGCGGAGGCTCCGGCCAGTCCCGCTCCCAGGGCTTGCAGTCCTTCGCTCCGTTCCGGCAGGGCGGCAGGTCTTGAGGCGGAGCAACGATCGGCGGGGCCTTCGCCCCGACGGCTGGAGGAGCCGCCAGAGTTCGGCGCGCCGCTGCGACGCCCGGCAACGTCGGCAACGCCGGAGAGGTATTTGTCGCCCATGCCTGCCCCAGCAGCACCACGACGGCGACCGCCGCCGCCGCAAACGACGCGCCAAGCCAGCGCTGAGCCGCCCGGAGATGCAAATTGCCCGCCTTCGCGCATGCCTCCAGGCCGGCGACCCCTTCCTCGAAGGTCGCGTCACTCCTGTCGGTAGAGGCCTTGGCGTTCGCTAACCGGCCCAGGAGCAGTTTCCGAACCTCGTCATCGGCCTGATCGCCCCAGACGAGCCGGGCGACTATCGGATCGACTGATGGAGTCTCGAAGACATCTTTGAAGGCTGCCGCCTGATGATGCGCGAGCGCGATCCTCGCATGGGCGGTCGCTTCAAGCAGACGTTGGGCAAGCCGTGCCGCGCCATGCATTATCGCGGTCGCGCCAAACGAAAAGCCGGTCACGCAAAGTATTGCTGGGATTGTGATTATGCGGAGCGCCGCGATCTGATCGTCAGCGCCGCCAGCGAAGCCGACTAGGGCGAGGATCAAGGCCCCGTTGGCGGCGGCCCCGGTCCATAGCAGCTTCTCACTCGATTGATCGACCTGCGCGGTGGCGGGGTCGTAGGGCGGCACAGAGTTCATACGGTGAGGCTGGCGACTTGCGGTATCGTTAGCAAGAGGGCTCACCGGCTCCGTCCACACGGCGGACCTTTCCAATGTCGCCCTAGACCCAACCTGGTCGTCGCGGCCGACCTGCCAGCCTCCTGCCCGAGAGCGGAAGTTGGTAACGACGGCAATGAGCCCAGAGCTGACGAAACTTTCTATCCGGGTCGGTAGCAGCGAGTAGCGGGCGCAGGCCTCATAGCTGAACGGTTCGATCAGCGGGGTTGATGCCGAACCAAACTCAACCTGGCTTTAATCTGAGTTGGCGCGCGTCTAGTTGGAGCGGTCCACTCGACCAGTCAAAGGCGCGACCGCCCTCACGCAACTTCGCGCGCCCGCCTTCGAAGCACCTCCGTGATTGAGCGGGGTGCGGCCATGAAGTTCGTCTGCCAACCATCAGATAGCGCGGTGATTGAGCTCCGTGAGCGCGCCGTCGCATACGGGCTTGGAGCGCTCGGCGATCCCGAGGTCCTCGAACTCTTCCTTTCCCGGTGCATGCCGACTGGCGCGCGCACTTGGGCGCAGGTCCTACTCGGGACCTGGGGCACCCTGGACGGGGTGCTGGCTGCGGACATCAAGGATCTTGAAGCCGTCATAGGCAAAGCGCCCGCAGCGGATCTGAAGGTGCTGCACGAAGCGGCGCTACGACTTGCCCAGGGGCAAGTTCGGAGGCGTGACGTCATCGCCAGTAGTTCGACGCTTGAGGCCTACCTCAGGATCCGACTGTCAGAACGAACCCGGGAGCAGTTTCGTGTCCTGTTTCTCGACCGACGCAACCACTTGATCGCCGATGAAGTACTCGGTGAAGGCACCGTCGATCACGCCCCAGTCTACCCCCGAGAGATCGTGCGTCGCGCGCTTCAGCTTGACGCCTGCGCCGTCATCTTGGTGCACAATCATCCAAGCGGCCAAACCTCTCCCTCCAACGCTGACCTCAAGACTACTCAAGAAATCGTCGAGGCCTGTCGTCCCTTACGGATTGTCGTCCACGACCATCTGATCGTCGCGGGCCACGAGGTGGTCAGCTTAAAGGCGTTGGGCCTGATGCTGTAGGCGCGGGCATGGCCCGGCCGTCAGATTGCAAAAATCCAGTCGCAGGACGGACCAGTTGGGGCCATTCGGCCCCGTTCGCGGCTCAAATATTTTTTTTCGCCGTAAAACGCTATATACATAGGTGAGATCTGAAACTGACCCATCTGGCTTCCTTGGGCCGACGACCGAAGCGCGTTTCGCTGAGGCGTTCGCGACGGTCGCGCTGTTGAATAAGCGTGAGGCCGCACGCCTTATCGGTGTGGATGCCGGCACCCTCGACGCCTTGACCGCCGACGGCATCATCCGCGCGGTCCCCCGGGGAAAGCGTCGGGCCTATACCGAGCGAGACCTGCGCTGCTTCCTGCTTGGCGAGGTCGCTGCAACGCCGACGCCTCAACGGTCGAAGGCTCGCGCCACGATCGTCCCCAAGCCCCAGACCTACAAGTTCTCCGAACGCAGTTGCCGCGCCCGGATCGGCGCGTGAGCGTCTACAAGCCGAAACAGAGCCGGATATGGCAGTACGACTTCGTCGTGGCTGGCCGGCGGTATGTGGGCTCCACCGGCGTCCTCAATAGGAGAGCCGCCGAGGAGTTTGAGCGGCGGATGCGCCAGGAGGTGGCGACCGGGAAGCTTGGCGCCATTGGTCAGCTGCCGCTGGATGAAGCTGCTGGTCGTTACTGGGAGGAGAAGGGGCGACACCGTGGCGACGCCGTCGATGTCGAGCGTCGGATCGAAGTCCTCTTGTCGCTCTTAGGCCCTCAGACTCGCCTGAGCGCCATTGATCAAGCGGTGGTCGCGGACGCGATCGAACGCAGGCGGACTGAGACCTTCAGGAAGGCCAAGGGCGACAAGGCCCGAGCCTATCCGGTTTCGAACAGCACGGTGAACCGCGACATCATCGAGACCTTGCGCCCGATCCTCAAGCGCGCGCGCACCCATTGGTCGCCACAGGGGACGCTGCACGGCCTGCCGGAGATCGACTGGCGTGACCTTCGCCTATCCGAGCCGCGCGCTCAAAGCCGCGTCTACAGCCAATCAGAAAAGGCAGCCTGGCTCGCGGCCTGTGACGGAGACGTGCGGCTAGCCCTGGATATGATGCTGACCTATGGCCTGCGTTACGGCGAACTCTTCTTTGCCCTGCACGCCCTCAATCTTGACGTCAGCGACCCCACCCTAACCCTTCAGAAGGGTCGCAAGCGCGACGTCATTCTGCATCTTCCTCTGCGGCGGGATCACGCCAGGGCCCTGACTGAACTCGTCGCCAAGGCTCGCGGCGCAGGCATAGATCAGGTCTGGTGCGTTGAGGTCGGAGAGACGGTCACTCCCCTCACCTACGGGATGCTGGAACACCGGATCAGCAAAGCGGCGAACGCCGCCAAGATCTCAGGTGGTCGCCGCATCCACGGAGCCCGTCACCATGCAGGCTCGATGATCTTGAAGAAGACGAAAAACCTGAAAGCCGTCCAAGGCCTCCTGGGGCATGCACGAGTCAGCAGCTCGGAGCGATACGCCCATGTCCTGACCGAGGAACTGCGGGCTGCGCTCGACGATGATGAGCCGCTAGATCCGCAGTCGGCTGAGGACGCCGGCGACAGGAAATAGGGTTCCAGCGGAGCCCCCGCGGTAGCTGTTGTCTCCCGCCGCACATGGCATGACGAGCCAGGTGCGAGACGATCTAGACCACTAGCTTTACCAAATCTCCCAGAATAGTCCCGAAGTCTCAGCGCCTACGCGGCTACAACCCGTTGAATATCAACACTCTAATCGACGCGCCCTGGGGTTTTGTAAACCGAAGGTCACGGGTTCGAGTCCTGTATCCGGCACCATTCCCCTTCCGAAGGCAGGCGTCTACAAGCGGCCACAAGGGTCGACATAAACCCTTACGCAGTAGGGAATTTTGGCGCTTCCCATTGAGACTGAAGCGATGAAACTGTCCATCCACGTCCGTCGGAAGCCTTGTGCATCTAAGAGTCTTGGGGGTAGCTGTGGGATACGTTTGACAACCCCAAGAGCGAGATACCCCCAAGGCGCCCCTAACGGACGTTCAGATCCGCCAAGCGAAGCCTCGCGAGCGACCCTACAAGCTGAGCGACTCAGGTGGACGATGCGGGTTATGATGTCGTTGAAGGAGCTGGTGGGATCGATGGCATCGAGCTCGCACCTCTGGACGCGTGAGGCGAAGACCTCTCAGAGCTGACCGCCGTTGTCCTAGCCGGCATAGAGGGTTGCTCTTGCGGCTTAGCGCCGGTTCAATCGGGCAGACTGCTCAAGCGGCCGAACGCGATAACAACAATCCAGCCCACCGCGCACCAGAAGGCGCCACAGGTGACGATCAGAAGCCCCAACGTTGTGCGTGGAGACCAGCGCCCTTCGATGGATGGATCGTTGGCGCGTCCGCCGGGAAGTTCAGTTGCGGCCGCCTGACGGGCGCATGGGCGGACATTGTCGTTTTGCCAGCCAGGTTCAGCCCTGTGTTGCTTTAGTGTTGGCGAGATTTTCGGCGCGAAGGCGGCCCCCACCACGGACAGGCGCTTCGCCCTAAAAGTAACCGCCGATCTCTCTTTTTGGCCTAGTCTACCCACGGCCCCCTCCTTTGACGCCTGTCAGCCGCCGAATACGCGCTCTTCACAAGGCGTCTCGGTTGCGACGTCCCAGAGTGAGCTTCACGACGCGACGCTACAACAGTGCGATGCCGCAAAATGGGGCGCCGCGATGCCCAAGTCCCGATTGTGGTGCAAAAGGGGCGCCTGCGGTTGAATGGGACGCGCTCGCCGACTTTATCGGCCGGTTGTCAGAATGGGGCCATGACCCGCTTCAATCTGTCGCGCCGCAATCGACTCCAAATGACGAGCGTGAGACAGCATTGCGCTCAGAGCGCGGCCATGTACCTCCAGCGACACCGTGGCTAGAGTAAGGGGAAGCTCTGCCGGAACATATCCGCCCGTAGTCTGGGTGAGGAGACCTATACCGGGCAACTTGTGAGCTTGGCGTCGAATAGTCTCAGCCGGATCCGACAAGAGTTTAGCAATAGCACGAATTGTAACCGGCTTCTTCATTTCCATCGGAACGGGTTGCTCTAATTTCGCATAACGCTAGCCGAGTATGCTGTCCTCGTTGAGGCGCCTGACACTCGCCACAAAGAATGCCATCCAGATGTGGGCGCCGAGCAGGCTCCCGGCCAGCCTCGTTGGGTGTAAGCTAAAGCGCCCTACGAACGGCAAAAATGGCAAATGAAGAACCGGATAACAATATTTCCCCCCTGCCAGACCTAAAGACAATTTTCCAGAATTATTAGATCGGCTTTCAGGAAAGTATTCGACCAGCTTGTGGGCGTCCACTTTCGACAACAAACCGACTGTGCACTCGAAAAGATCTCTTCTAGATGGGTGGAAAACCCAACAGGTGACGGTTGTGCGCCCCGCCGGTTGGCGCAAGCCTGAGCGAACGGTGCGGCTCCCGTTCATGTGGGCCCCATGTCGGCCATGCGGCGAAGCTTAGAAAAATTTAGCATCCTTGGCCTATGCCTCTCCTCCATGTCTGAAGCTCAGTGGCTTGATCGTCGTATTGAACCCCGCGCGCCGACGAGCGATCGGGTGCGGGTGTTCTATGGCCCCGCTCTCGGTTCCTGGTGGGACGCGACCATGCGCGACGTCAGCTCCAGCGGCCTGAAGCTGGAAATTCCGGCCCTGGTCCCCCTGCCCAAGGCGCTGACCGTGCTGCACGTGCCCGACGGCGAGGTGTTCATCGTGCGGGCCAAGTGGCGCAACCACGACATGATCGGCTGCAAGATCCACCAACGCCACAATCTGGAAACAGAGACGGACCCCGCCTTCGACGCCCTGAAGGTCAGTTGGCGGTCCCTCAAGGCGTAAAGTCCAAACCCGATAGAATCCCACTGTGTCGACTACCTGACTTTCCAGGTATAGATCGCATCTGCGTTTTCCTGCGACCCTCGATCACACTGTATGCTAGGTGTAGGCGCCGGGGACGCTGAAGCCTGAATGCTGGATTATCGGATATACTTCCTGGGCGCCAACGGGCGCATCAGCCGCGCCATCGCCTTCGAGTGCGAGAACGACGCGTCGGCCATCGAACTTGCGCGCCAGCACACCCACGAGCACGCCATGGAACTGTGGCAACAGGCCCGGATGGTCCAGCGCTTCGAGCCGCAGCCGCCCGAATAGACCGCTGCGGCCAGGTCTCTGCTGGCCGAAGGGCCGGGCGCCAGGCGGCTGCGGAAAACCGGTTTCCACACTTCCTGATCCCGCCTAGAGCCTGATCCGTTGAGGTGGAATCGCTTCGCGATTCCGCCGATGCGGTGGATCAGGCTCCAGATATAAGCGAGAGCATGATTCACGCCTGAGCCGGGACCGCTGCGCGGTTCCGTCTCAAGCGATCATGCTCTAGGACGGGTCATGACCGTCAAGCCCATCGAGATCTTCATCGACGCCGACGCCTGCCCCGTGAAGGACGAGATCTACAAGGTCGCCCAGCGCTATGGACTCAAGACCTGGGTGGTCTCCAACGCCTTCATCATGATCCCCAGGTCATCGATGATCGAGCGGGTGATCGTCGACGCGGGGCCCGACGTGGCCGACGACTGGATCGCCGAGCATGTGGCGCCGGGCGACGTGGCGGTGACCAACGACATTCCCCTCGCCGAGCGGGTGCTGACCGCGGGCGGACACGCGGTGGCGCCCAACGGCAAGCCGTTCACGGAGAACTCCATCGGCGCGGCCATCGCCCAGCGGGCCCTGATGGAGCAACTGCGCTCGACCGGCGACATCATGGGCGGGCCCAAGCCCTTTGACCGCAACGACCGGTCGCGGTTCTTGCAGGCCCTGGACGAGATCATCCAGAAGGAACGCCGCAGGCGGGGCTGAGCGCTTGCCAATGACGGCGCTTCGAGTAGCTTCCGCCCACCTACGCTCTCGAGAGGATTTCCCATGCGCCACCTCGCCCTGACGCTCGCCGCCACTGTCGCCGTCATCGGACTTTCGGCCTGCGGGAAGTCGGGCGGGACGGAGAGCGCCTCGACCCCCGCCTCGGCCCCGACGCCGGCGGCCGCTCCCGAGCTGAGCGACGCCGAGAAGCAGACCCTGCTGGCCGCCCTGCCCGCCCCCTACAACACCGGCGACCTGGCCAACGGCAAGAAGGTGTTCGCCGTCTGCAAGTCCTGCCACACCATCGTGCCGGGCGGCGCGAACATGACGGGCCCGAACCTCTACGGCATGTTCGGCCGCAAGCCGGGGACCTCGGAGGGCTACAAGTATTCCGAGGTCGTCAAGGCCGCGACCTTCACCTGGGACGCTGAGCACCTCGACAAGTGGCTGGCCAGTCCCAAGACCTTCATGCCCGGCACCAAGATGAGCTTTGTGGGGGTGAAGGACGCCAAGGATAGGATCGACCTGATCGCCTATCTGAAGGTCGAGACGGGTTACAAGCCGCAGTAGCGGCCCGCGCGCTCGGAAAGCGCGCGCTTGGATTCAGACAACCTTGACGCGCACCTTGGCGCGGATCACCATAATGGGGTCGAGCTCTTGCAGCATCGATCCCGATCATCTCCCCCTGGGGTGACGGGCTAGGGGTGCGACTCTCCCGCAGGAGCCGCATCAGCGCCGGCGCGACGCCCCCGTCGTCGCCGGCGCGAACATCCCAATGACAGTCTTTCCTCCTCCCCGCTCCGGCGGGGAGGCTTTTCGCGCGACCAGCCTATTCGGCGGCGTTCGCGGCGCGCGTCTGCTCGGCGTCCTCGAAGGCCTCGATGCGGCGCGCGGTAGCCAGGGGCGACTTCGTGAAGCGGGCCAGCATGTTGTAGAAGACCGGCACGATGAACAGGGTGAGCAGGGTCGTGAAGATGGCCCCGAAGAAGATCACCACCCCGATGGTCTTGCGGCTCTCGCCGCCCGCCCCGCCCCAGACGATCAACGGCACGGCCCCAGCGGCGGCCGAGATCGAGGTCATGATGATGGGCCGCAGGCGCAGGGAGGCGCTCTCGATCACCGCCTCGCGGATGGACAGGCCGTCATCGCGCAGCTGGTTGGCGAACTCCACGATCAGGATGCCGTTCTTGGCGGCGATCCCTACCAGGATTATCAGCCCGATCTGACTGTAGGTGTTGATCGTCGAGCCTGCGACCAGGAGGCCGAACAGTCCCCCCAGCACCGCCACGGGCACGGTCAGCATGATCACCGCGGGGTGGATCCAGCTCTCGAACTGCGCGGCCAGGACCAGGAAGACCAGCAACAGGGCCATGCCGAAGGCCAGGCCCACGGCCCCGCCCGCCTCAAGATAGTCGCGGGCCGTCCCGCCCCACTTCACCGTGGTGCCGGGGCGCTTGGCGACCTCGTCCTGCAGGAAGCTCACCGCCTCGCCCACCGTGTATCCGGGGTTGAGCTGCACGCTGAGGGTGATGGCCCGCAGGCGGTCAACCCGTGACCGGTCCGGAGTGTCGCCACGCACCTCGGTGCTGACCACCGAGGACAGGGGCACGGTGGCGCCGGAGTTGGTGCGTACATAGAGGCTGGCCAGGTCGTTCTCATTCTGGCGATTGACGCGGTCGGTCTGCAGGATGACGTCGTATTCCTGGCCGTCGCGGATGTAGGTCGTGACCTTGCGCGAGCCGAACATGGTCTCCAGGGCGCGGCCCACCGACTGAGCCGAGACGCCCAGGGTCGCGGCCTTGTCGCGGTCCAGGTCCACCAGCAGGCGCGGCGAGGTGGGCTCATAGTCCAGGCGCGGACGGGCCATGCCGGGATTGGCCTGAACGGCCGCCATCAGCGGCTGGATCAGGCGCTCGATCTCCGGGTACTCGTTGCCGACCACGATCAGGTCGACATTGCTGCCCCCGCCGCCCGGACCGCCGCCGCCCCGCTGCAGACTTGGACGCACCGAGGCGATGGCGCGGATGGCGGTGATCTTTGAGAAATCTCGGTTGAGCTGGGCGGCGAGATCCTGAGAGCTGATCTTGTGCGCGGCGTCGTCCGGCAGGGAGGCGTTGGCGTTGCCGGTGTTGAACTGGTTCTGACCAAAGCGCGGCACCCCCAGGGTGTAGCGGGTGATCGTGCCGTCCTTCAGCAGGTCCTGGAGACGCGCCTCGACCTGCTTGGCGGCCGGTAGGGTGTAGTCGTAACCCGCGCCTTCGGGGCCCTGGATGTTGATGTCCACCCGGCCCCGGTCCTCGTTGGGCACCAGTTCGCGGGGCAGGACGGTGAAGAGCGCAAAGGCCAGGCCCGCCAGCACGGCCACCAGGGCCACGGTGGCCACCGAGGCCGAGCGGCGGCCCAGCATGGCGTCGAGGGAGGCGTGGTAGGAGTTGCGCAGCTTGGTCATACCGGCGTCCACGCGCCGGGCGATGAAGCCCTCGCCATGGGCCGGACGCAGCAGCTTGGAGGCCAGCATCGGCGAGAGGCTGAGCGCCAGCACGGCCGAGAAGGCCACCGCCGCGGTGATGGCCACGGCCAACTCCACGAACAGCTTGCCGATATAGCCCGGCAGGAACATCAGCGGCGCGAACACCGAGATCAGCACGATGGTGGTGGCCACCACCGCGAAGAACACCTGCCGCGCGCCGCGCTGGGCGGCCACCACGGGGGGCTCACCCTCGTCGACGCGGCGCTGGATGTTCTCCACCACGACGATGGCGTCATCCACCACCAGACCGATGGCCAGCACCAGGGCCAGCAGGGTCAGCAGGTTGATGGAGAATCCAAGCGGGGCCAGGATGATGAAGGTCGACAGGATGCAGATCGGCGCCACCACCGACGGGATGATCGCCGCCCGCCATGTGCCCAGGAAGACGAAGTTCACCAGGGCCACCAGCGCCAGGGAGATCCCCATGGTGATCCACACTTCGTCGATGGCGTGCTTGGTGAAGACCGTGAAGTCGACCGCCATCTCCAGCTTGGTGCCGGGGGGCAGCGACTTGTTGATCTCCGGCAGCTGATCGGCGACGCCCTTGGAGATCTCGAGGTCGTTGGCCTGGGACTGCCGGGTGATGGCGATGCCCACCATGTCGCGGCCGTTGGAACGGAAGGTGCGGCGGCGCTCGTCGGCCGCCTCCTCCACGCGCGCGATGTCTCCCAGGCGGGTGACATAGGCGTTCTGGCCCTGGTCGGCGGCGCTGACGGCGCCGTCGGCGCTCGCGGTGGTGCCGAGCGCGCCGGCCGAGCCGGCGACGCTGGTGGAGGTGACGGCGGCGGCGCGGGCGGTCGAGGTGACCGGCAGCTCCCGGAACTCGGCGGGCGAGGAATAGCCGCGGGCGACGCGGATCGTGAAGTCCTTGGCGGGCGCCTCCAGGGCGCCGGCCGGAAGCTCCAGGTTCTGGGCGTTCAGGGCGCTCTCGACGTCATCGACGGTGATGCCGCGCGACGCCATGGCCTGAGGATCGAGCCAGATGCGCATGGAGTAGAGCTGACTGCCGCCCAGGTTCACCTGGGCCACGCCGGGGATCGTTGAGATCCGTTCCACCAGATAGCGGTTGGCGTAGTCGGAGAGCTGCAGGCGGTTCAGGGTCGTGGACGAGAACGCCAGGAACATGATGGGCGAACCGTCGGCGTTGGCCTTGGCGATCTGCGGCGGGTCGGCCTGCTGCGGCAGCTGGGAGGTCACCCGGCTGACCGCGTCGCGCACGTCATTGGCCGCGGTGTCGAGGTCGCGGTCGAGGGTGAAGGAGACGTTGATCCGCGAGGAGCCGTCGCGGGAGGACGAGTTCACCCGGTCGATGCCCTGGATACCGGCCACCTGGCGCTCGATCACCTCGGTGATCCGCTCCTCGACGACTTCGGCCGAGGCGCCGCGATAGGTGGTGGAGACCGAGACCACCGGCGGGTCGACGCTGGGCAGCTCGCGGACCGACAGCGAGGTGAAGCAGGCCAGGCCCACGACGCACAGGATGATCGACGCCACCGCGGCGAGCACCGGACGGCGGACGGAGATGTCGGAGAGCATCATGGCGCGGGTTGGCGGGCGGCTCCGCCCGCTCCGGGCGGCCGGGCCGCGCCCACAGGCTTCACGGCCTGGTTCGGCTGGATCTTGTTGAGGCCGTCGCCCACGACCCGGTCGCCGGCGGCCACGCCGTCCTTCAGCTCGACGAAGCCGTCCTGGCGCACGCCGGTGACCACCGGGCGCTGCTCAGCCACCGTGCGGTCGCCCTGTTTTGCCAGGACATAGACGAAGGCCTTGTCACCCTGGACAGAGACCGCGGATTCCGGAGCCGAGAGCCCCTGGCGGCCGCCTTGGACCACCGCGACCCGCATCATCATGCCGGGCTTCAGGCGGCGATCCGGATTGGGGAATTCGGCGCGGGCGGTGAGGGCGCGGGTGCGCTCGTCGATGCGGGTGTCCAGCAGGGCGATGCGGCCCTGGATGACTTCGCCCGGATAGGCGTCGACCCTGGCGCTGACGGCCTGCCCCTGACGCACGGAGGCGATGTAGCGGTCGGGCACCTGGAAATCGACGCGGATGGTGCTGGTGTCGTCCAGGGTGACGATCGCCGAGCCCGGATTGATCAGGGCGCCCGGGGTGATGTCGGTGAGGCCAACAACGCCCGCGAAGGGGGCGCGGATCAGCCGGTCGCCCTGGCGGGCCTGGGCGGCGGCGACATTGGCCTTGGCCGAGAGATAGTTGGCCTCGTACTGGTCGATCATCGCCTTGGAGGCGAAGCCCTGCTGGCCGAGGGTCTTGTAGCGCTCATAGGCGCGCTGCGCCTGGACCAGACTGGCCTGGGCCTGGGCGAGGCCCGCGTCCTGCTCGGTGTCCTTCAACTCCACCAGCACCGCGCCGCGGGCGACGGACTGACCCGGAGAGAAGCGCACGCGTTCGACAAGCTGGGTCGCCGCCGCGGTCAGGGTGACCGACTGGCGACCCTTGGCCACGCCGATGACGTCGATGGTGTCGGTGAAGAGCCGGGGCTGGATGACCACCACCGCGACATCAGCCGGACCGCCCATGCCGCCTCGGCCGCCACCGCCGCCCGGACGACCGCCCGGACCGCCCCCCTTGCCCTGCGCCACGGCCGCGCCAGGCGGACCCCCAGGGCCCTGCGTCTTCCCAAGGGTCAGCTTGTACGCCCCCGCGACCAGCATGAGGATCAGCACAAGGATCGCGCCGGTGAGGAAGAAGTGGCGTCGTAACAAGCGGGGGGACTCCGTCGCCTCGATAATGCGGGCGGCCAGTGGGTTCAAAGTCGAGCGGTCTTATGGCTTCCAGCTAGCGCCCGTCCAGTGACAGAACGATGGCTGTACGTGTCTGGTCGGAAATAGACCGCGGTTACACCGTGCAATCGCCGCATTTGATCGACGATAGCCTTTGAATCAACCGGTTAGCGCCAAGAAAAAGGGCGCCGGTCACCCGGCGCCCAGAGACTGTCGTTCGCCGAAATCGTCCCGGCCCGGACCTTGTCGGGCCGCCACCCCCGCCGCGTGAGGAATCAGTGGCGGGCGGTGGGCGAACGGGCCGGCCGCCAGTTAGGCGTCGTAGCCCGGCAGTTCACGGTCCAGGCGGCGCAGGGCGCCGGGCCAGCCCAGCTTGCCGCCGATGCCGCGCATCACCTGCCCCTTGACCTCCAGCTGGGCGGCCTCGGGGGCGAACAGCACGTTCTCCCGGCCCGCCGACAGCGCCTTTACCTGCATCTGGCAGGCGCGCTCCAGGTAGTACATGCCGGTCCAGCAGTCGGCGGCGCTCTCGCCCACGGACAGGGTGCCGTGGTTGCGCAGCAGCATGAGGGTCTTGGCGCCGATATCGGCCACGAGACGCTCGCGCTCGTCCAGGTTCAGGGCGATCCCCTCATAGTCGTGATAGGCCAGCCGCGGCAGGACGATGCAGGCGTGCTGCGAAAGGGGCAGCAGGCCCTCCTTCTGGGCGGCGACCGCGACGCCGTCGTCGGAGTGCAGGTGCATCACGAACTTGGCGTCTTCCCGCGCGGCGTGGATCGCCGAGTGGATGGTGAAGCCCGCCGGGTTGATGAAGTAGGGCGTCTCCTGGAGAATCTTGCCGTCCAGGTCGATCTTCACCAGGGACGAGGCGGTCATCTCGCCGAAATACATGCCGTAGGGATTGATCAGAAAATGGTGATCTGGGCCCGGAATGCGGGCCGAGATGTGGGTGTAGATCATGTCGTCCCACCCGTAGAGCGCCACCAGGCGGTACAGGGCGGCGAGATCGACCCGCGCTTCCCATTCCTCGGCGCTGACCTTGCCCTTGAGCGAATTAGCGCCTGCAAGCGAACCATCGGCCATGACAGCCTCCCTCGTCTTATCGTTTGTGATCGTTGTTCATAGGGTCGCGCCCCAGCGCCCTAGCGTCAAGGCCGCGCTCAGATCGACGCCAGCCGACGGATCTCCGCCGTAGCCGCCTCCTGGTTGGCGGCGCCGAGATCGGCGAGTTCAACGATGCCCAGCCGCGGCCGCTCGTCCTTGCGGGCGGAGCGGTCATAGGCCGGGTCGTAGTGGTGCTCCATCAGGGCGCCCGCCAGATCCTCAAAGGCGCCGGCGTCGGCCAGGCCGCGCCAGTTCTCCAGCCGCTTCTGGCCGGGATAGACCGGCAGGCGGGAAAAGGCCTCCTCCAGCTCGGCGCGGTCTGCGATCACGTCGCGATAGGCCTCCACCAGATAGCGGGCGCGGGCCTCGCGGGGCGCCTGGATCACGATGCGCGGCGCGGTCTGCATGGCCTTCCAGACCGCCGGCGGGGTCATGCGCTCGCCGATCTTGCTGGACTCCGCCTCCACCACGATCGGCCGCGAGGGATCGAGCTGGTCCAGCGCCGCGAGCAGGCGGCTCTCAAACAGCTTCTGGCTGGGCTGGGGGTGTCCCGCCACCGCGCCGAACAGCGAGCCGCGGTGCGACGCCAGGGCTTCCAGGTCGAGGGTCTGAACCCCCTGCCCCGCGAGACGCGCCAGGATTTCGGTCTTCGCGGTGCCTGTATGGCCATCCAGCAGGACCAGATTCAGCGCCGGCGCCTCGTCATAGAGGCGGGCGTTCACCGCGCGGCGGTAGGTCTTGTAGCCCCCGGTCAGCAGCCAGACCGGCCAGCCCACCTGCGACAGGATCGTGGCCATGGCGGTGGACCTCTGGCCGCCGCGCCAGCAATAGATCAGCGGCTGGAAGCTGGCCGGCCGATCGGCCAGGGCGTTTTCAAGGTGGCGGGCGATGTTGCGCGCCACGTGGGCGGCGCCGATGCGCCGCGCCAGGAAGCGCGATTCCTGGACATAGATGGTCCCGACCTCCGCACGCTCCGCGTCATCAAGAACCGGCAGGTTCTCGGCGCCGGGCACGTGGTCCTCGGCGAACTCACCCGGGCTGCGCACGTCGATGATCGCATCGAAGCGGGCGAGCGACAGGGCGTCGACCGCCTCGGTGAGCTGGATTCCCATGGCCGACTGTTAGCACCGCGCGCGCCGCGGTGGCGAGACTGGTCCGACGCTGTGGCGCGGACTAAGAGGTTGGCAGGTTCCCCTGTCCGAGAGTTATCGATGACCGACGCTGTCCGCCTGACCTCCCTGGCCCATGGCGGCGGCTGCGGCTGCAAGATCGCCCCGGCGGTGCTGCAGGACATCCTGGCCCGGATGCCGGCGGCCGCGGCCTTCCCCAACCTGCTGGTGGGAACCGAGACCTCGGACGACGCGGCGGTCTGGCGCCTGAACGACACCCAGGCCCTGGTGGCGACCACCGACTTCTTCATGCCGGTGGTGGACGATCCCTTCGACTTCGGCCGCATCGCCGCCACCAACGCGCTGTCGGACATCTATGCGATGGGCGGCGCGCCGATCCTGGCCCTGGCCATCGTCGGCATGCCCATCGACAAGCTGGCGCCGGAAACCATCGGCCAGATCCTGGCCGGCGGCGCGTCGGTCTGCGCGGCGGCGGGCATCCCGGTGGCCGGCGGGCATTCCATCGACAGCGTCGAGCCGATCTATGGTCTCGTCGCCCTGGGCCTGGTGCATCCCGACCGGGTGCTGAAGAACAGCGCCGCCCGGGCCGGCGACGTCCTGATCCTCACCAAGGCGCTCGGGGTCGGGGTGCTGAGCGCGGCCTTCAAGCAGGAAAAGCTGGACGCGGCGGGCTACGGCGCCCTGATCGCCTCGACCACCCAACTCAACGCCGTGGGCCAGACGCTGGCCACGCATGACGGCGTTCACGCCATGACCGACGTCACCGGCTTTGGGCTGCTGGGCCACGCCCTGGAGATGGCGCGCGGCGCGGGCCTGACCGCCAGGATCGATCCCGAGGCGCCCCTGCTGCCAGGCGTCGAGGCCCTGGCCAGGGCCGGGGTGCGCACCGGCGCCTCAGGTCGCAACTGGGCCAGCTACGGCGCCTCGGTCGACGCGCCGGGCGACCTGGCCGACTGGAAGCGCGACCTGCTGTGCGATCCCCAGACCAGCGGCGGCCTGCTGATCGCCGTCGAACCCACCGCCGCCGAGGCGGTGATGACCCTGGTCCGGGAGGCGGGTTTCGCCGCCGCCGCCGTGGTCGGACGATTGACCCCGCGCGGCGGCCAGCCCGTGGTGGTCGGAACCTAGGGCGCGGCCGATGAAGCTGAGCGGGGTGATCTTCGACGCCGACGGGGTGCTGCAGCACGCCGGGCCCTTCGGGACGGAGGACTGGGTCTGGAGCGCGCAGCAGCACCAGGACTTCGTCACCGGCTTCTATCGGGGCGCCGCGCCTGAGACCCTCGCCGATGCGGACGCCTTCACCGCCGCCTGCGGCCAGGCCCTGGCGCAGGCCGGCTGGCCCCACGATGCGGCCAGCTATCTCGAGCGCTGGACCGAGGGCGCGGTCATTCCCGACCCCGCCATGCTGGAGGACGTCCGGCGGCTGCGGGCGGCGGGGGTGGCCTGTTACCTCGGCTCCAACCAGGACGCCTTCTGGGCGGCGCATCTGGAGACGACGCTGGGCTACGGCGCCCTGCTCGACGGCCTGTTCATCTCCTGCCGCCTGGGCGCCGCCAAGCCCCAGGCCGCCTTCTTCGAGGCGATGCTGACCCAGATTCCCTTCCCCCGCGAGGAGCTGATCTTCTTCGACGACAAGGCCGCCAACGTCGAGGCGGCCCTCGCCTGCGGCCTGGAGGCGCGGCTGTTCACCGATCCCGCCCGGTACCTGCGCGACCTGGAAGAGCTGTACGGCCTTGGGGCCTAGGCGCCCGCGGCGGCGGGCTGGCGGTGCAGGGTGCCCTTGAGCTGCTGGGTCGGGTAGGCGTCCATCGCCAGGCGCTCTGACCGCTGCGGATCGCTTTCGGCGCGCGACGTGGTGTCGAAGAGCATCACCGTGCGCTGCTCCAGATCATAGGGTCGC
This sequence comes from Phenylobacterium ferrooxidans, assembly GCF_042714595.1. NCBI lineage: Bacteria > Pseudomonadati > Pseudomonadota > Alphaproteobacteria > Caulobacterales > Caulobacteraceae > Phenylobacterium > Phenylobacterium ferrooxidans. The sequence goes on from NZ_JAOTJD010000013.1 coordinate 68,931, forward strand.
CACGCCGGGATGGCCGAGGTGTTGGGGTCGCCGGTGCGGGCGAAGGCCAGCCAGGCCTGGCTCATCTGATGGGCCATGGCCGCGGTCTCCTCGCTGGCCTCGCCCACCATGTGCGGGGCCTTGGAGACGTTGTCGAACATGAAGGGCAGGTCGAGGGAGTGGGGGGTGATCCGCCGCCCGCCCTCCACCGGGGTGCGCCACATCAGGCGGTAGGACCAGACCGGCGCGGCCCCCTGGGCGGCCTTCAGCTGGGTCTGGATAACGCTGTCGCGCCAGTAGCCGCGGGCCGTGGTGATCTTGAAGAACAGCTCCGACGGCGAGGCGGCGGGGCTCTCGGCGCGGAAGGTCGCCACCACGCCCGGAATATCGGCCTGCGGCAGGTAGCTGGTCAGGCGTGCGCCGAGGCCGGCCTCGTCCAGGCTGAAGGTGGTCTCGTCGGCGCTGCCCACCTGGTTGGACAGTTCGGTGCGGCAGGTGCCCACCATCATCGGGATCTGGGCTGAGATGACCGGCGCCGCCGGATCCCACGGATGGGCGTCGAAAACCACCTCGTCGAGGGTGGGCGAGAAGCGCGCGGGGTGCTCGCGCATCAGGGCCCGATTGGCCTTCACCAGGTCCACGAAGGGCAGGTCCTGCAGCCGGCGCGCATCGGCGCGGGCGATCCCGAGCAGGGCCAGCAGTCGGTCCAGCTGTTCGTTGGCCCGGTCGCGCGGGGTCAGGCGCAGGTGCGAGCCGCTCTGCACGATGCCGCGATGGAACAGGCCCTGGGCGCCCTTAGCCGCCATGGAGATACTGACCTTCCGGCCCCCGCCGGACTGGCCGTAGATGGTGACATTGCCCGGGTCGCCGCCGAACCGGGCAATGTTGTCGCGCACCCACTTCAGGCCCGCGATGATGTCGAGATAGCCGGCGTTGGCCGACCCCGCGAAGTCGTCGCCCAGGGCGTCCTGCAGCAGGAGGTGGCCAAAGACGTTCATGCGGTGGTTCAGGCTGACGCAGACCACGTCGCCCTTGGAGGCCAGGTTGACCCCGTCATAGAGGATCGAGGAGCCGGAACCGGCCTCGAAGCCGCCGCCGTGCAGCCAGACCATGACCGGCCGCCGCGCCTCGTCGGCGCCTGGCGTCCAGACGTTGAGGACCAGGCAGTCCTCCCCCACTTCCGGCTTGTTGCCGGGATAGCCGCCGTCGGACAGGGTGCTGCGGGTCTGGGGGGCGGTCTGGCCATAAAGAATGGCTTCCCGCACCCCGCTCCAGGCCTCCACCGGTTGCGGCGGGCGGAAGCGGTTGGCGCCGCCCGTGGGCGCGCCATAGGGGATGCCTCGGAAGATCGAGACGCCGCGGAACCGTTCGCCCCGCACCTTGCCGGTCGCCGTCTCGACCACGGCACCTGAGCGGACGCTGTCGTCCGCCGCCACGTCGCTTCCCATCACCCACTCCCGCTCAATATCGTTCCGCCTTGTGGAACGTTGTTCCATTGACAGAATGGTCGGCTCCAGGGCAGATCATGTCAACCGAGGGAGACAGACAAGATGACGGCGGAGCCCGCCTCGCCGACCGAGGGCGTCGTGCCTCGCACCTTCGCGGTGCTCGAGGCCCTGACCCGGTCGCCGGAGCCCATGAGACTGTCGGCGCTGACGCTGCGCCTGGGCCTGCAGAAGAGCACGGTGCATCGCATCCTCGCGGGGCTCATCGGCCTCGACTACGTCCAGCAGAACGCCGAGACCGGCTGCTATTCCGCCACCTTGAAGCTTTGGGAACTGGGCGCCAACGTCATCACCGAGCACCCCATCAAGCGGGCCGCTTCGGGCTTCCTGCAAGAACTGCAACGGGTCACCGGGGAGACCGTCAGCCTGGTGATCCGGGCCGGCGACGACGTGCTCTATCTGGACAAGATGATCTCGCCGCGCCCGATCCGCTTCACCACCCGCATCGGCAGCCGGGTCCCCGCCCCGCTCACGGCCGGGGGCAAGGCGATCCTGGCCCACGCGCCCGACGCCGAGGCGGTCCTGGAGCGCACCGCCGCGGGCATGGGCGGCAAGCGCCGCCTCGATGTCGCGGCCTTGACGGTGGAGCTGCAGGAGGTTCGCGAGCGGGGCTACGCCATGGCCAGCTATCAGCCCGGCGTGGTGGGCTTCGCGGCGCCCATCATGGCGCGCGGTCCGGAGGCCGCCGCCGCGATCTCGGTCTCCGCGCCCGCCGAACGCGTGGACGAGAAGGGCCGCCAGGAGATCATCGAACACCTGCTCTCGACCTGCGCCAGCATGGCCGAACAGGTGGGACGGCTATGAGCGCCGCCGACGCCGTGGGACCGGCGCTGTCGGCGTACATCGCGGGCAGCCAGACCGCGCCGGTTCCTGAGAGCTTCCGCAGCCTCGGGCGGCTGCACATCCTCGACACCCTGGCCTCCATCGTCGCCTGCCGTGACCTGGCGCCGGCGCGCCTGGCCCGCGACTTCGCCATCGCCCAGTCCGGCGACGCCCGGCGCAGCGCCGCCACCATCCTGGGGACGAAAGCCACCGCCGCCCTCGGCGACGCGGCCTTCGCCAGCGCCATGGCCGCCCACGGCGCGGAGATCAACGACTTCATCCCCTCGGCCTTCGTGCAGCCGGGCCCGGCGGTGGTCAGTGTCGCCCTGGCGCTGGCCGAGCAGCGCGGGCTCTCCGGCGAGGCGGTGCTGCGCGCCGTGATCACCGGCTACGAACTGGCGGGCCGGATCCCCAAGGCGCTGGGGGTCGGCAACCTGCGGCGGGCCGGGATCGCCAATCACGGGATCGGGCCGGTGTTCAGCGCGGGCGCGGCGGCGGCCTCGATCCTGGATCTCCCCGAGGATCGGATTCCCGACCTGCTGACCTATTGCGCGCAGCAGGCGGCCGGGTCCTGGCAATGGCTGCTGGACGTCGAGCATGTGGAAAAGTCCTTCGTGTTCGCCGGCATGGGCGCGCGCGCGGGCCTCAGCGCCGCCCTGATGGTGGAGGCGGGCTTCACCGGCGTGCGCGACAGCCTGGACCATCCCGAAGGCTGGATGGCCTCGAAGATCTTCACCGGCGGGGACGCAGACCGCGCGGGCCTGATCGAGGGCTTGGGAGAGCGGACCGAGCTGATCCACACCGCCTACAAGCGCTACCCGGTCGGCGGGCCGACCCAGCCGGCGGTGAAGGGACTGCTGGACCTGCTGCCCGACCTGGAGGCCTCGGCCGTTGAGAGCGTGCGCATCGAGATGCCGGGCCGCTGGCAGGCCTTCCGCGACGCGGCCATGCCGGCGCTGAACCTGCGCTACCTGACGGCCATCATGCTGATCGACCGGCGGCTCGATTTCGTCTCGGCCCAGTCGCTGGAGCGCATGGCCGGTGACGGCGCCGTGCACGCGCTGATGGCCCGGGTCGACGTGGTCCACGACCCCGCCCAGGAGACCCCGCCCGGCCAGCCGCGCACCGAGTCGGCCCGCGTCATCGTCCGCCTGAAGGACGGCGCGGTGCGGGAAGTCTATGTCCCTCACGTGGTCGGCTTCCCGTCGCATCCGATGACGACGGGCGAGGTGGAGGCCAAGGCGCTGGAGCTGATGGCGCCGGTGCTCGGCGCGGCGCGGGCCGCCGAGGTGGTGCGCGCCGTCGCGCAGATCGAGACCCTGCCCAAGGCGGCCGACCTGGCCCACCTGATTGCAACCTGACGGCCGCAAAGACGGCCTGGCTCTGGAGAGACCCCATGGAATTCATTGGCGAGAAGACGCAGGACGGCGTCACGCGGCGCGAGTTCCGGCTGGCCGTGGACGGCGACGCCGTGCCGGGCGTCATCTGGGCGCCGGAGGGCGCGAAGGGCCCGCGCCCGCTGATCCTGCTGGGCCACGGCGGCTCGCAGCACAAGAAGGTCGCCAACCTGACCGCCGCCGCCATCAGCCATGCCCAGAAGCTGGGCTATGCGACCCTGGCCATCGACGCGCCCGGCCACGGCGACCGGATCACCCGCGAGCAGGCGGAAAAGGCGCGCGCCGCCGCCGCCGAGGCCGGCCGCAAGGCCCAGCAGGGCGAGCGCCCGCAGGCGGCCGCCCGGCCGACCCGCGACGCCGGGGTGGCGCTCAAGCATGTGGCGGAGTGGACGGCGGCCCTGGACGCCGCCCAGGGCCTCGACTTCGTCGGCGCGGGCCAGCCGGTGGGCTATTGGGGCGTCTCCATGGGGACCCGCTTCGGCGTGCCCTTCGTGGCGCAGGAGCCGCGGATCACCGCGGCCATCTTCGGCCTGTTCGGGGTCTTTCCGGGCCTGGAGGACCACAAGGCCGCCGCCGAGGCCATCCGCATCCCGCTGATGTTCATCTACCAGTGGGAGGACGAGCTGATGACCCGCGAGCAGGGCCTGGCCCTGTTCAGCGCCTTCGGCTCAACAGAGAAGACCATGCACATCAACCCTGGCCGCCACGTCGAAATCCCGGCCCACGAGCGCGACGGTTGGCTGGGCTTTTGGGAACGCCACCTCGGTCGAGCCTAGGCGTCAGTGGCCCACCGATGACGGCAGGTGGGTCTTGTCGTGGCGGCCCACCTGGTCGAGCAGGGTGGCGCTGGCCTCGTTCATACCGATGACAGCGACCTCGGCGCCCTGGCGGCGGTAGCGGAAGACGACGCGGTCCACCGCGGCCACCGCCGTCAGGTCCCAGAGGTGCGCGTCGGTCATGTCGATCTCGACGCGCCTGGGATGGCCGTGGAACTCGAACTCCGCGCCGAACACATCGGCCGAGGCGAAGAACAGGTGGCCGTGCACGACGTAGCGGCGCAGGTCGTCTCCGTCTTCGAGCGCGTCGACCACCACCACCTTGGAGACCTTGCGCACGAACAGCAGGGCGCTGAGCAGAACGCCCAGGACGACGCCCTTGGAGAGGTCGTGGGTCACGACGACGGTGACGGTGGTCACCAGCATCACCAGCGATGACACCGCCGGAGAGCTCCGCAGCCGCAGGATCGATCCCCAGTCGAAGGTGCCGACCGAGACCATGATCATCACCGCCACCAGGGCCGCCATGGGGATCATCGCCACCCAGTCGCGAAGGACCAGGATCAGGAACAGCAGGAAGAGACCCGCCCAGAGCGTCGAGAGCCGCCCTCGGCCGCCGGAGGTCACGTTGATGATCGACTGACCGATCATCGCGCAGCCGGCCATGCCGCCGAACAGGGGCGACAGGATGTTGGCGATCCCCTGCCCCCGGGTTTCGCGGTCCTTGTCGGAGGGGGTGTCGGTCATGTCGTCGATGATGTTTGCGGTCAGCAAGCTTTCCAGCAGGCCCACGAAGGCCAGGGTCGCCGACACGGGTGCGATGATCCGCAGGGTCTCCCAGGTCAGGGGCACGGCCGGCAGATGGAAGACCGGCAAGGTGTTGGGCATGGAGCCCATGTCCCCCACCGTCCTGACGTCGATCTTCAGGGCGATGGCCAGAGCGCTCAGCACGACGATCGCCACCAGGGGGGACGGCACGGCCTTGGTCAGCCGGGGGAAGCCGTAGATGATCGCCAGGCCGGCGGCCACCATGGCCCAGGTCTGCCAATTGGCCCCGATCAGCTCAGGCATCTGGGCCAGGAAAATCAAGATGGCCAGGGCGTTGACGAAGCCGGTCATCACTGAGCGCGAGACGTACTTCACATAGCGGCCGAGCTTCAGCAGCCCCACCACCACCTGGAAGACGCCGGTGAGCAGGCTGGCCGCGAACAGAAATTCGATTCCGTGGTCGCGAACCAGGCCCCCCATCAGCAGGGCCATGGCCCCGGTGGCGGCCGAGATCATGGCCGGACGGCCGCCGACGAAGGCGATGGTGACCGCGATGATGAAGGAGGCGTAGAGGCCGACCGCCGGATCGACCCCGGCGATGATGGAGAAGGCGATCGCCTCAGGGATCAGCGCCAGGGCGACGACCGTCCCGGCGAGCAGGTCGCTGCGCGGGTTGGAAAGCCAGTCGCGCCGAAGGGTGGCGAGAGATGTCATGGAAAGCCTTATCGAGGCCAAGCAACCCCGCGCCTGCTGTGGGGCGGGTCAGGTCTGTCTGTGTCGCTTGAGTTTCCGGGGGATAGGCGCCCGGCCGAGCCACCCGGCGAGCCGGATCCAATGAATGCCCGCGTCTTGCCCCGGCGCCGGGCGAAAGGCAAGTTGGTTCAGGCCAGCAAGCTCCTGCCAGGTCGGCGCCTACCCTTCCGTCCGCACCCGCGCCACCGCGTCCAGCCAGCGGGCGTAGGCGGCCTCGCGGCCGTGGCCGTCCAGCTTGGGGTCGTGGCGTTCGGTGGCGGGGCGGGCGGCGGCGGCGTCCTCGACAGTGGCGTAGACCCCTGCCCCCAGGCCGGCGAACAGAGCCGCGCCGAGCGCCGTTGTCTCCTGATAGGTGGCTCGGCCCACCGGCACGCCGGTGAGGTCGGCCAGGCGCTGGCTGAACCAGGAGGAGCGCGACATGCCGCCGTCGATACGGATCTCCACGGCCGCGCCGAAGGCGCTGGGCGCATCGGCGCGCATGGCCTCCACCAGGTCCCGCGTCTGCAGGGCGCAGGCGTCGAAGGCGGCCTGGGAGATCTCGGCGAGCGTCGTGTCGCGGGTCAGGCCAAACAGGGCTCCGCGTGCCTCGGCGTCCCACCAGGGGGCGCCCAGGCCGGTGAAGGCCGGCACCATGACCACGCCGTGGTCGTCCTTGGCGGTCTGGGCCAGGGCCTCGATGGCCGAACCGCCGCCGGGGACATCCAGCCCTTCATTGATCCATTGCAGGGCCGCGCCAGCGATGAAGATCGAGCCCTCCAGCGCGTAGGTCGTCTTGCCGTTCAGCCGGGCGGCGACGGTGGTCAGCAGCTTGGCGCGCGACAGCGGCGCGGTCTCGCCGGTGTTGACCAGCATGAAGCAGCCGGTGCCGTAGGTGGCCTTCATCTCGCCGGGCCGGATACACCCCTGCCCCATCAGGGCGGCCTGCTGATCGCCCGCCACGCCGCGGATCGGGATGGCGCGGCCCAGCAGGGCGGCGTCGGTCTGGCCGTAGTCGGCGGCGCAGTCGCGCACGTCGGGGAGCAGGGCCGCCGGCACGTCCAGCAGGTCCAGCATCTCTTCCGACCAGCGCTGCTTCCTGATGTCGAACAGCAGGGTGCGCGAGGCGTTGGTGGCGTCGGTTGCGTGCACCCTCCCCCCAGTCAGCTTCCAAATGACCCAGCTGTCCATGGTGCCCACCAGCAGCTCGCCGGCCTGGGCCCTGGCCCGGGCGCCGGGGATATCCCCCAGCAGCCAGGCGATCTTGGTGCCGGAGAAATAGGGGTCCAGCAGCAGGCCGGTGATCTCGGTGACGCGGGCCTCATGGCCGGCGCGGCGCAAGCGCTCGCAGGTGGCGGCGGTCCGGCGGTCCTGCCAGACGATGGCGCGGTGGATCGGCTCGCCGGTGGCCTTGTCCCAGATCACCACCGTCTCGCGCTGGTTGGTGACCCCGATGGCGGTGACGTCCCCGATGGGCCGCCCGGACTTCTCGATCGCTTCCTTGATCACCGCGACGCTGGTGGCGAAGATCTCGTTCGCATCGTGCTCCACCCAGCCGTCCGCGGGATAGAACTGCTCCAGCGGCCGCCCGGCCTGCGCCAGGGCGTGGCCCTGCGCGTCGAAGAGAATGGCCCGGGTGGAGGTGGTCCCCTGGTCCAGGGCCAGGATCAAAGGTTCGGCCATTTCGCCCCCTGGTGCTCAACAAGCTGCGCCACTGCGCCACAATTGTGGTTGGCAGCTTGTAACCATGTTTTCATACGGGTCTGAGCAGAATCAGACCGCAACGATTCCCAGCAAGGAAACGGGTTTGAGCGTCGCCGCCAAGACGGAAGAGATACTGGGTCTGGCCAGGAGCCGCGCCGTCCAGGACCGCGAGCGCCTGCTGCTGGCCATCGTCGACCTCTGCGACGCGGGCGAGGGCGCCGAGGCGGTGATGAGTTCGGGGCCGGTCCAGGCCCTGCTCTCCTCGATCTTCATGAGCCTGGTGGTGGAGGCCGAGCGCGACATCCGCAAGCGCCTGGCTGAGAAGCTGGCCACCGCCCCCTGGGCGCCCGCCGCCCTGATCAATGTGCTCGCCCTCGACGACATCGAGATCGCCCGGCCGATCATCAGCTCCAGTCCGGTCCTGCAGGATCCCGACCTGGTGCGCCTGCTCACCGAAGCCACGATCGAGCACCAGATCGAGGTGGCCCGCCGGCCCAATCTCGGCCCACCCGTGGTCTCCGCCATCCTGCATCAGAACGAACCGGCGGTGCTGACCGCCCTGGCCGGCAATCTCACCGCCCAGATCGGCAACAGCGAACTCACCGCCCTGGTCCAGGCCTCGCGGCGGATCGTGTCCCTGCGCTCTCCCTGCGCCCACCATCCAGGGCTGACCGACGACCTAGCGCGCGAGCTCTACATCTGGGTGGGCCAGGCCCTGCGCCAGGCGCTTACCGCCCGCTTCCGCCTCGACCCGGAGGCGATGGACGCCGCCATCGCCGAATCGGTGCGCGAGGCCCATGGCGGCATCGTCTCAGAGCATCCCGAACAGCAGGAGGTCTGGGAGCGCGAAGGCGAGAAGGAGGAGATGGAGCGACGGCTGCTGGCCAAGCTCGACATCGCCGGCCAGCTGCGTCCCGGCTACCTGCTACGCGCCCTGCGCGAGCAAAAGCTGTCCCTGTTCGTCGGCGGCCTGGCGACCCTCGGCCGCTTCGATCCCGAGCACGTGCGCCGCTCGGTCGATTCGGACCGGCCCGAACTGCTGGCCCTGGCCTGCGCCGCCGTCGGCATCGACCGCAGCGTCTTCCCGACCATCCTGGGCCTCGTCCGCGAGCTGAACGGCGGCAGGCCCGGCGGCGGCCAGGAGGGCGAACGCCGGGCCGGGGGCGCCTTTGGCCCGTTCGCGCCGGACATCGCCAACGCCGCGTTCCGCCAGGCGGCCGGCAAGGTTTGACAAGACCCGCGTTTCTCGCGCACCTCGCCGCATGTTCAAGGCGCAGCCCTTCGTGACCCGCCTGGCCTTTCTGGCCAGCGACCGCCCCGAGGCCCAAGAAGCGCGCGGGGCCCTGATCGCCCGCTACGGCGAGGCCCCGATGGCCGAGGCCCAGGTCGTCGTGGCCCTGGGCGGCGACGGTTTCATGCTGGAAACCCTGCACGACCAGATGAGCGGCGGTCACAAGCCGATCTACGGAATGAACCGCGGCTCGGTCGGCTTCCTGATGAACGAGTACAGCGAGGACGGCCTGCTGGAGCGGATCAACGTCGCGGAGAAGGCGGTGATCCACCCGCTGACCATGACTGCGATCGACTCCTACGGGAAGGAACACAGGGCGCTGGCGATCAACGAGGTTTCCCTGCTGCGCCAGACCCGGCAGACCGCCAAGCTGCGCATCTCCATCGACGGCAAGGTGCGGCTGAACGAGCTGTCCTGCGACGGGGCCATGGTGGCGACCCCGGCCGGCTCGACGGCCTACAACCTCTCGGCCCACGGACCGATCATCCCCCTCGACGCCAAGGTGCTGGCCCTGACGCCGATCAGCGCCTTCCGCCCCCGGCGTTGGCGCGGGGCCCTGCTGGCCCACACCGCCAAGGTCAGCTTCGAGATCCTGGAGGCCGACAAGCGGCCGGTCAGCGCCGTGGCCGACAACCTGGAGGTCCGCGACGTCCTGGAGGTCCACGTCGCCGAGGACCGGGAGATCAGCATGTACATGCTGTTCGACGCCGGGCGCAGCCTGGAAGAACGCATGCTGGCCGAGCAATTCGCGGTTTAGGATGTCGGGGCGCGATCGCGCGCCGCGCGGCCATCTCGCCGCACCCCCGCCTCATTCGTTGTTAACGCCTGCGATCTAGGTTTCTGTGGACTAAGTTCAGGAGCCGAGTCGTGAGCCAAGAGAATTCCGGTCAGGTGATCCAGGTCCCCAACACGCTTCGCCTGAAGGTCGGGGGCCGGTTCGGCGCGATCGATCCGGCCGCCATCGCCAAGGCCGAAGCCGCGCTGAAGAGCCTCTCGGGCAACTTCTCGCAGTGGCTGAACGACGAGGTCATCAAGCTAGAAGCCGCACGCCAGCGCGTGAAGAGCGAGGGCATGAACCCTGAGACCATGGAATTCCTCTACCTGCGCGCCCACGACCTGAAGGGCCTGGGCACCACCTACGAATTTCCGCTGATCACCCGCATCGGCGCCTCCCTGTGCCGGCTGATCGACGACAAGGACAAGCGCATGCAGGCGCCGATCGCCCTGATCGACGCCCACATCGACGCCATCAAGGCCGCCGTCCGCGACGACATCAAGACCGACGAACATCCTGTGGGTAAGGCGCTGATCGAAGCGCTGGAATCCAAGGTCCGCGAAACCGGGCTCTAAGACCCGGAGTCCTTCTCCCCTTGCGGAGAAGGTGGCCGGTCAGCGACCGGTCGGATGAGGGGTCGCACTCCCCTCGCCGCAACGACAATCCCGTCATCCCGGACGTAGGACTCCTCGCTCACATCACATTGGCCAGCGGTTCGGCGACGATACCGTAGCCGGCGTCGGCCGGCAGGGTCAGGACGCGGCCCTCGGGGCGGTCCTCGATCTTCGGCAGGACGGTGACCAGGGTGCGCCCCTGCGCGCGCGCCACGCAGTCGGCGGCGCTGGTCGCCTCAGCCAGCAGCTGCACGTTCATGCGCGTGGGGAAGATGACCTTGCGCGCGCCGGCGTCGGCCAGGCGAAGCACCTCGGCCGGCTCGATCCATTCGGCGTCCACCGTCTCGCGGCCGTCGCAGGCGGCGAGCTGGTCGGCTGGCGCCAGGGCCGCATAGAACCAGGTGTCGAAACGCTTGGGGGTCAGGGGCGGGGTGATCCAGCGGGCGAAGATGGTGAGCGCGTGCAGGTCCAGCTTGGCGTCCAGGTCCTTCACCACGTCCAGGAAGGCCATTTCGCCGCGATCCACCGCCTGGCGCACGTTCATCGGCGCGATCTGATCGCCCATGGGCGAGCCGTCGGTGTGGGAGGCCAGCAGGATGCCCGCCTCCTCGAACACCTCGCGGATGGCGGCGATCCGCAGGCCCCGCTGCTCGGCGTCAAAGTCGGCGTAGCCCAGGGTGTGGCCGGCCCAGGCGGGATCATGGTCGCCGGCGTGCGACTTGCCGCCCGGAAACACCAGGGCGCCTGAGGCGAAGTCGATCTGATGATGGCGCTTGACCATCAGCACCTCGAAGGTCGGGTCGTCGCGCAGGAGCAGGATGGTGGCGGCGGGCTTGATGTCCGCGTCGGGGGCGATATCGGTCATGCCCCAGCTTGGGCGCCACAGGCGCAGCAAGCAAGTCTGCTGTTAGGCGCTCTCGGACAGCCGCACCGTCTTGCGGGCCTCGTGAGTGATGCGGTCCATCTTCTCCAGCAGATATTCGACGTCCTCGCGGGCGGCGTTGGCGGGCTGGGTGAGGAACCGCTGCAGCATGCGTTCCTGGAACCGCTCGCGGTCCCGGGCGCCGCCGTCGAACTCCATGGAATGGAAGGTGTCCACCCCGGCGCGGAAGGCGGGGAACAGGCGGGCCGGCAGCCCTGCCCGCTCATAGATGGCGCGCAGGCCCAGCGGGCCCGCGTCGTGGATCATCAGCCAGGTGCGGTGGTGCGGCACGCTGGCCAACTCGGCCAGACTCCACTCGAAGAAGGTCATGTGGCCGTGGGCCAGGGACCGCAGCAGCAGGGAGGCGTTCAGCCGCTCATGCTTGTGCAGGTGGGCCACGAAGCTCTTCACGTCCGGCGCGCGGCCGGCCTGGTCCACCAGGTCGATGGTGGCTCGTTCCTTGGCCCCCATGGCGATCTCGAGCGCCAGGTCCGGTGACAGGGCGTGATGGTTCAGCAGGTGATCCCGGACCTCCTCGCTCACCAGGTCGATCAGCTTTTCGGTGACCGCCAACGGCAGGGCCGCGCGATAGGCGACGGCGGCCAGGACCCGCTCGGACTTCTCGAAGCGCTCGATGACCTTGGCGAGCGCCCGGTCGGCGAAGTCGGCGTTGTCGTTGGCGCAGGCGGCCTCCACCGCGCGCTCGACGCCGTATTCCACGATGGCGTTGGTGACGGTCTGGGAGACGCGGGGGCGCTTTGCGATCACCACCTGGCGCACCGGGCCGCCCAGGCGCACGATCTCGGCCAGGTCCTCGTCGGTGAACACCGGCGACGAGGACAGCATCGGCAGGGAAATGCTCTCGACGTCCTTGGCCAGCCGCAGGGCGACGTCGCGCGGCACGATGGTGGAATTCTTCAGGGTGACGGCGAGCGCCCGGCGGACCAGCTCGCCGGCGTCTGCGGCCATGACCCGCAGGATCTCCTGGGCCTGGACACGTTCCTCGTCCGACAGCTCGTAGCGGTCGATATTCCGGCACAGCTTGTGGGCCGCCACGGCCCGTTCGTCCGGGGTCGCGCCCTTCACCAGGGTGCGAATGTCTTCATCCGTCAGCGCCGCCCGCGTGGTCGCCATACCTGCACCTGTCCCCGCCCCGGAATCACCGGAGTCCGTCTCCGTTATAGTGACTGGTTAGGCTTAATGATCGGTTGCTTGGCCGTGAGGTCGGGAAGCTGTGGATTAACCCTGGCCGGTAACTTCGCGCCAACCCTGAACCACTACCTTGCGTGGCGATATCTCCCCCAGAGGCGCCCCATGGCCACGACCCAAGATGATCGGACGGCCGAGCCTATTCGGGGCGGCCAATCGGCGACACAGCAGGCGTTGGAGGCCCAGACGGCTCTCCTGCCCTACGCCCTGGCGGTGTTCGCCGTCAGCCTCCCGGCCTATGTCTGGGCCGGCAGCCATGCGGTGAACGCCGTCTGGATGACCGGCACCTTCGCCATCTTCGCCGGCGCCTGGGGCGCGTTCTACGGCGTCGTCAACTGGTTGAAGAACCCCGACAACGCCGCCAACACCGTGCAGCGGGGACGTGTCCAGATCCTGTCGGCCCTGATCTGGGCCCTGGCCGTGGCGCAGATCGCCGCCTTCTCCGATGGCGCGGGTCCCGCCCGCGAGCCGCTGCTGATGACCGCGCTGGCGGCCTCGGTGGTGATCATCTTCTTCGCCTCCCCGTGGTTGCCCAGCCTGCTGATCGTGGGACCCGCCGCCGCCGCCGGCCCGCTGATCGCGCTGTTTTCCCGCCCCGAGGACAAGGACCTGGCCAGCAACGCCTGGGGCGCCATCGCGCTGGCCATGGCGCTGGCCCTGATCCTCAATCGCATCCTGCGCCGCCAGTTCTCCCTGGCCGCCGAGCGCGAGATCCTGATCGCCGACCGGGCGGGCAAGGTGGAAGAGGCCAGGCGCCTAGCCCAGTCCAAGTCCGACCTGGTGGCCACGCTGAGCCATGAGATCCGCAACGGCCTGACCGGGGTCGCCCACGTCCTGGCCGCCGCCGCCGGTCGCAATGGTCGTGGCGCGCCCTCCCGCGAGCAGCTGACCGCCGCCCTGGACGCCGCCAACGACCTGATCGCCGTGCTCAACACCACCCTGGATTCCGAGACCGCCGAGGCCGGCCGCCTGTCGGTGGACTCGCGACCCTTCGATCCCGTGGCCCTGCTGCGCGACCTGGTGCTGCTGAACCGCCCCAACGCTTCCGTGAAGGGGCTGGAGCTGACCCTGCATGTCCCGCCGGAGCTGGAGGGCGTCCACGCCGGCGCGGCCCTGGCCGACGCGCACCGGGCCCGCCAGATCATCGCCAACCTGATCGGCAACGCCGTGAAATTCTCCGTCCGGGGCCGGGTCGAGGCCCGCCTCGAAATTACCCCGGGCGGCCGCCTGGCGGTCGAGATCGCCGACACCGGCCCGGGTCTCACCTCCGACGAGCTGGAGCGCGCCTTCGAGCCCTTCGCCCGCGTCGAGCGCACCAGCGCCGGGACCTCCGGGGCGGGCCTCGGCCTCTCCCTGGCCCGCCAGCTCGCCCGCCTGATGGGGGGCGACCTCACCGCCCATAGCGCCGTCGGCGTGGGGTCCTGCTTCCGCCTGGAACTGCCCTATGACGCGCAGGCGGTGGCCGAACGGGGGATCGAGGCCGTGGAGGTCATCACCCCCGATCCCAGCGAGCGCCACACCCTGAAGGTGCTGATCGCCGAGGACGACGCGCTCAACGCCGCCATGCTGCGCGCGGTGGTCGAGCAGCTGGGCCACCAGGTGGTCCACGCCGTCGATGGGCGGCGCGCCTTTGACCTGGCCAGGATCTGCGAATTCGACCTGTTGATGATCGATGGCCGCATGCCCAACATGGATGGTCCCGCCACCATCACCGCCGTGCGTGGCCTGGAAGGCTCCGGCGCTCAGGTTCCCATCGTGGCGGTGATCGGCGGTGACGCCGAGGAAGCCAGGGAATGCACCGACGCCGGCGCCGACGCGGTCCTGCGCAAGCCGGTCAGCGTGGCGGCCGTGGCCCGCGCCGTCGCCGACGCGGTCGCCGTGACCCGCAGAGAGATCCCCACGCGCCTCACGGCGTGAGGCAGGGGCCGCGAACTATCCGATGAAATCGGATCAGTTCGACTCTTGCTTGGTCGCGCAATTTTCCGACGAACCGGCCACCACTTCGTTGGATTGCGCTCGGCGCCCAGTATGATCCCCAAAACAGGTGGGGAACGCGCGTGCTGCTCAAGGGTCTGAAGGTCGTCGAATTCGCCTCCTACATCGCCGCCCCCGGGGCGGCGGGCATCCTGGCCGACTGGGGCGCCGAGGTGATCAAGGTCGAGCGGCCGCAGGGCGACCCGATGCGGCACGTCTTCGCCGACGCCAAGAGCGAGCTCACCGGCAATCCCACCTTCGGCATGGACAACCGCGGCAAGCGGGCCGTGGTGCTGGACATCGCCAAGCCGCAGGGCCGCGACGCCCTGGCCCGCCTCGCCGCCGAGGCCGACGTCTTCCTGACCAATGTGCGCCCCGCCTCCCTGAAGAAGTACAGCCTGGACGAACAGACCCTGCGCGCAGCCAACCCCCGGCTGATCTACGCCGTCGTCACCGGATATGGCCTGGAGGGCCCCGACGCGCACCTGCCCGGCTTCGACGTCACCGCCTTCTGGTCCCGGGCCGGCGTCGCCCGCATGCATGCGCCCAAGGGCTCCGACCCCTTCATCCTGCGCACCGGGGTGGGAGATCACACCACCTCCCTGGCCACCACCTCGGCGATCCTGGCGGCGCTCTATGAGCGCGAGAAGACCGGCGAGGGTCGGCTGGTGGCCACCTCGCTGCTGGCCACCGGGACCTATGTGGTGGGTTCGGACCTGGCGGTGCAGCTGGTGTTCGGCAAGCTGGCCTCCAACCGTCCCCGCACCGACCCCTTCGATCCCCTGGCCAACTTCTACAAGAGCCGCGACGAGCGGTGGTTCGTGCTGAACCCGCGCGGCGGCGGCTCCGACTGGCCGGCTCTCGCCCAGGCCTGCGGCCGGCCCGAACTGCTGGAGGATGAGCGCTTCAAGGGCGGCAAGGCGCGCAAGGCCAACAACCGCGAGCTGGTGGCTGAGTTCGAGGCCGCCTTCGGGGCCTTCGACTTCACCGAGATCGCCCGCCGCCTGGACGAGGCCGACCTGGTCTGGGCGCCGGTCCAGACGCCAGCCGAAGTGGCCGCCGATCCCCAGGTGGAGGCGGCCGGCGCCCTGATCGCCGTGGAGGATGGCCACGGCGGAACCTATCGCTCGCCCAATTCGCCGGCCCAGTTCCCGGGGGTGGCGACAACCCAGCGACCGGCGGCGCCCGGCCTCGGCGAACACACCCGTGTGGTGCTGGGGGAGATCGGCTATTCCGAAGCCGAGATCGACGCGATGATGGCGAGCGGCGCGGCGGGGTAGCGGCGGCTCTGGTCGCGAGCGCTGACGACCCATTGCGACCGTTCGCGGCGCTTCTATGGTTGTCGGATGGGCGACTACGGCAGTTCAATATTGAGGCTGGCGACTGCGGCGGACGCACCGGCCTTGCAGCGCGTCCTCTTCGACACGTTCGACTCGACGTGGCGACCAAATATCTCGGAAAGCGCTGCGCTGGCCTACGTCCAAGAGAACCGACCGGCTGCCTACGTCGGCTCGCGAGGGCTCCTCTTCTGGGTCGTGCAGGTGGGCAGCGAAATCGCCGGCTTCGTCGATTGGGATGGCGACTTCATCAACGCGCTTCACGTGCGCTCGGCGCATGCCCGGCAGGGCGTCGGGCGACGGCTGATGGACCATGCTGAAGCTGAGATCGCTCACGCAGGGTTTTCATCGGTCCGCCTCGAAACCGATACCTTCAATGTTCGCAGTCAGGCGTTCTACGCCGCCCGCGGTTACCGGGAAGAGGGCCGATATCCCGACGAGGAATGGGCCAGCGGGCTCACGACCCTTCTACTTGTGAAGCGGTTCGATTGATTCCCTTCCCTCCCCTTGGCTGACATCGACTAGGTCGGTTCCGGCGCTCTCGGGGAACGTCTGCTTGCGGCGGCCCAGCCCGAGGCCGATTGCGACCCATAGCGGACGCCCAACACTTCCGCTGATAGGAAGGGGCTCCGTCCGTGCTAGCGGGATCGGCGGCTAACACCAAAAAATCGTGACGCGGGATGGCTCGGCGTCACCGCGCACAGCTAGCAAAGCTTGTTTTAGGTCCCCAGAGGGCATTGCGAGCCAGAATGGTGAAGCTTGCTTGCAAACCCTGAGGCGGCGTTGCACAGACCGCCCGGTCTGCCGCGTTCCTCGGCCGACCTATGGGGGAAGATCACATGATGAGGAAGTTGCTCGCTGCCGCGGGAGTGATGCTCACGCTCGCCGCTTTCCCTGCCGTGGCCGCGGATCAAGATTTCACGTTGAAGAACCAGACCGGCTACACGATCGAACAGGTCTACGTCGCCGCCAGCAAAAGCAATGATTGGGAGGAGGACGTCATGGGCGACGACGTCCTGAAGACCGGCGCCAACGTCGACATCACTTTCGACGCTGCGGAGAACGTCTGCCGCTTCGACATAAAGGTGGTCTACGACGACAAGGAAGAGGCTATCTGGTCAAACCTCGACCTGTGCACAATCTCAGCGGTCACTGTTCGCTACAATCGTAGTACGGGAGCGACGTCGGCCGTCACCGAGTAACGGGAGATCGTCGGGCGGTCCGGATGCTTTCACCTGGCCACCCGGGCAGCGTCGGTGACGTCCGCTTCCCACCCTTCTGCGACCTTCCGAAGGTCCGCTTCCTGGCGAGGCCAGTGGAGTCCTCGGCGGGCCTGCGGGGATCGTCAGGCGGGCGCCAAGCGTCGGAAACCTAGCTCTTGCCGTCGCGGGCGTCCGACAGCACCCGCAGCATTTCGCTGGAGAAGATCGAGCCGGTCAGGCGCGAGCTGGAGCCGTCGCGGTCGGGGCTCTGGGAGCCGCGCAGGATCAGGTCCACCAGGGCGTCCTGCTCCTTCATCCGTTCGGTCCGGCGGGCTGAGGCGTACTGGATGAAGCCATCCTCGGCGGGCGCCGCGGCTGGGCTGGTCGTCTGGCCCATGCCCCCGGTGCGGGTGAGATTGGCGTAGACCTCGGCCACGGTGGCGGGGCGGCCGTCGCGGTAGAAGATCGAGCGGTTGGCCTGGGCGGCGTCGGGAAACAGGCTGGCGGCGGAGGCGCCGGGACGGGTGTTGGCCGCCTCGATCAGCCGGGCCGAACCCTGCGGCCCCAGGAAGTGGGCGGCGTAGAGCTCCCCGGCTGTGGGTGTGCGGCCCGTGCGGCCCTTCAGATAGGAGGCGTGGTCGGAGGCAAGCTCTCCGGCCATCAGCGACGAGGCGTGGGCGTCCAGCCGCAGGTCCATCACCGCCTTGCGCGCCTCGGCCCCGTTCACCGAATAGCGGCCATTGGCGCCCTTGGTGATCAGGTCGGCGTAGCGGGCGTAGCCGTATTTCGAGCCGTGCTGCTTGAGGGTAGACAGCCAGGTCTGCTCGACGAACTGGAACAGGCCGGCGGCCGACGAGGATGACGCCTTGGCGCGGGGGTTATAGCCACTCTCGCGATTGGCGGTTTTCATCAGGAACGTGAAGTCCACGCCTGTCGCGTTGGACGCACGTTGGATGGCGGCTTCGACCGCGCCCCTGAGACCCTGGATCGCCATGGACCCTGGTTTGCACCGACATGGTTAACGTGGCGCTAACCATGCTGCGGCGGAGGAGCGCACTCAGCCTGCGGCCCTCCGGGCGGCGCTCTCTTCGGTGCGGTTGAGGCACTCCTCGAGACTGGCCAGCAGGCGGGGCAGTTCGATGGGCTTGGCGATGAAGTCGTCCATGCCGGCGGCGAAATAGGCGTCAGTCTCGTGGCTGAGCACACTGGCGGTCACGGCGATGATCGGGATGCGGGAACGCCCGCCGGTCCGCTCCCGCTGGCGAATCGCCTGGGTGGCCTTCAGGCCGTCCATCCCGGGCATGTGGATGTCCATGAGGATCGCCGACCAGGTGGTGGCCGAGAGCCCCGACAACGCCAGCTTCGGACAGGCCGCCCTCAAGCTCGCGGCCTATTTCAGGAAGAGCCCCCAGACCCGCGATGGCCAACCGGTGGACGGCGCCATTGTGCGCATCCCGATCAGGTTCACTCTGGCGAATTGACCAACGTCATCCCGGACGCCGATAGGCGTCCGGGATGACGTGAAGCTCAGTAGCTCTTGGGCAGGCCCAGCACGCGTTCGGCGATGTAGTTCAGCACCATCTCGCGGCTGATGGGGGCGATGCGGGCGATCATCACCTCGCGGAAGTAGCGCTCCACGTCGTATTCCTTGGCGTAGCCCATGCCGCCGTGGGCCAGGACCGCGGCCTCGCAGGCGTTGAAGCCCGCCTCGCCGCCCAGGTACTTGGCGGCGTTGGCCTCCGCCCCGCAGTCGCGGCCGGCGTCATAGAGGGCCGCGGCCTTGAAGGCCATCAGGTTGGCGGCCTCCAGCTCCGCCCAGGAGCGGGCCAGGGGATGGGCGACGCCCTGGTTCTGACCGATGGGTCGGCCGAACACGATCCGCTCCTTGGCGTAGGCCGTCGCCTTGGCCAGGGCCGCGCGGCCCAGGCCCACGGCCTCGGCGCCGAACAGCACCCGCTCGGGATTCAACCCCTCCAACAGGTAGTAGAAGCCCCGGCCTTCCTCGCCGATCAGATCGCCGGCCGGGACCTCCAGGTTGTCGATGAAGACGCTGTTGGACTCCACGGCCTTGCGGCCCATCTTCGGGATCACCGTGGCTGAGATCTTCGAGCGGTCGAAGTCGGTGTAGAACAGGCTCAGGCCCTCGGTGGCCTTGCGCACCTGATCCTTGGGCGTGGTCCGCGCGATGATCAGCATCTTGTTGGCCCGCTGGGCCATGGTCGTCCACACCTTCCGGCCCGAGATCACATAGCCGTCGTCGGTGCGCACCGCCCGTGTGGTCAGGCTGGTGGTGTCGAGACCGGAGTCCGGCTCGGTGATGCCGATGCAGATCTTGTCTTCGCCGGAGATCAGCCGCGGAATGGCGCTGCGCTTGAGGGCCTCGGAGCCGAACTTGGCGATGGGCATGGGGCCGAAGATGTTCAGGTGCATGGCGCTGGCGCCGGAGAAGCCCGCCCCAGACTGGGCCACGGCCTGCATCATGATGGCGGCCTCCGTCAGACCCAGCCCCGCCCCGCCCAACTCCGTCGGCATGGCCGTTCCCAGCCAACCGCCGGCGGCCATGGCGGCCACGAAGGCCTCGGGGAAGTCGCCGGTGTCGTCGGTCCGCCGCCAGTACTCCGCGTCGAAGTCGGCGCAGACCCGGGCGACGCTTTCGAAGATCGCCTGCTGTTCGTCGCTCAGCCAGAAGCTCATCGTTTCCGCCCTAGATGTTGTCGAACCGCCTCGGATCGAGCCGGGCGGCATAGGGACCAAGGTCCCCCTCCGTCACGCAAGCCGTGATGATCTTCGCCACCAGGGGCGCCAGCAGCCAGCCGTTGCGCCGCGCCCCGACGGCCAGCAGCACGCCGTGGTGGCGGCCGCGCCCGACCATGGGCAGACCGTCCGGTGTCGCGGCGCGGACGCCGGTCTGGGCGATGATCTTGGCGTCTCTCACAGAGGGGAACAGCCGCGCGCCGGCCTCCAGCAACCCGGCGACCTGATCGGCCTCGACGGCCAGATCGCCCGCCCCGGCCTGCATCGTGGCGCCCAGGGTCAGGCCACCGGGCGCCGCGGTGATATATGCGCCCTCGCCGCGCACCACGATGCCCTCGTAGACGGGGCCGTCGGTGCGAAGGATGTGGCCCTTGATCGGGGAAAGCCGCGCCAGGGATGGCGCGATCACGCCTAGGTCGCGCCCCGTGCCGGTGGCGATCACCAGCCGCTCGGCGCCCTCGAAGCCGTCGGCGGCGCGGGTGTGGAAGGTGACGCCCGCGGCCTGAGCGGCGCGGCGCAGGGCCACCAGGGCCGCGGCGGCGTCGATGCGCCAGTCCTCGCGGGTCAGCAGGGCGTGGCCCCAACCGGGGGCGAGGCCCGGCGCCAGGCCGATCATGGCGTTGCGCGACAGTTCGGTGGGATGCAGGCCCAGCTTGCGGACGCCCGCGTCGGTGGCGTGCAGGAAGGCGGCGTCGCCCACCGCCATCGCGCCCGCGCGGTCCACGGTGATCCCGATCCGGGTCTCCAGGGCCGGCCACAGGTCGCGCGCCGCCAGCATCAGGTCGAAGTGGGCGCGGGTCTCGACGTCCAGCACCGCCTCGAACACCGGCGCCAGCATCCCAGCGGCCACCGCCGAAGCGCCGCCGCCGTCTGGCGATGGATCATAGACCGCCACCTCCGCCCCGGCGTCGGCCAGGGCGAGCGCCGTCGTCAGACCGAGCGCGCCCGCGCCCGCGACCGTGATCCTTGGCTTGCGGCTCATGGGCCTAAGCAGCGGGCTTCGGCGCCGAAATCAAGCAAATCTCACATCGAGGGCGAGGCGCCGCGCCGATAGCGGGCGACGCCCAGGTGGAACAGGCCCACCGCGATGGCGCCGTAGACCACCGCCCCGAACAGCACCAGGGCCAGGGTCTGCACGCCCGGGTTTCGCACCATGCCCATCGGCGCCAGCACCACGAAACCGGCGGGCAGGATGGTGAAGGCGATGGTCTTGACCGCCCCCTGATAGATCGAGCCGGGATAGCTGGAGAATAGCAGCATGAAGTCGGTCAGGTCGCGGGCGAAGGTGCGCGCGCCCGCCGCCCAGAAGGCCTGGCTGGCGAAGCTGATGCTGGCGCTGATATAGACGGTGGTCCCCGCCGCGATGGCCAGCAGCAGGGCGGGCAGATCGGTCCATTCCAGCTTGGCGAACACCCCCAGCACGAAGACCGCGCCGGCCAGGTCGCCCCAGGCGGTGGCGATGCTCTCGCGGGCCAGCAGGCGCGGGATCAGCCCCTTGGGTTGGGTCAGCAGGGCGTCAAGTTCGCCCCGCAGCAGGGTCGCGGCCATGTCGCGATAGCCGCCGAAGAACACCCCGGAAATCCCCACCACCGACATGGTCAGCCCAAACAGCAGGGCCATGTCCGACAGGGTCCAGCCGCCGATTGAGCGGAAGCCCGCGAAGAACAGCACCCACAGGGTCAGGAAGAAGATGTCGTTGACGATCATCCCGCCCACCTGGATCGCGAAGTTGCCCCGGTCGGAAAAGGAGGTGCGGATCGCCGCGCTCGACTGGGCGGCGTAGAGGCGCAGGGCGGCGATCATACCCCGCCCTCCCGCAGCACCTTGGCCAGGCCCGCGCGCCACAGCGCCAGGCACAGCAGGGACAGCAGCACGATCCACAGTATCTGCCAGGCCGCCGCCGTCAGGAACATCGCGCCGGAGGGCGCCAGCGCCTGGACGCCGGCCCAATAGAGGTGGGCGGCGAAGGGGGTCGCCTCGGCCAGCTTCCGCAGCCAGTCGGGATAGAGGGTGATGGGAGCGAACAGCCCGCCCAGCAGGAACATCAGCTTCTGGATCACCAGCTGCACGGGCAGGATGCGGCGGGTCCAGAAGGCGCACAGTCCGGCCACCGCATAGAGCAGCATGCCCACGGTCACGGCCAGGACGCCCAGGACGAAGAGATAGGGATAGGTGGCGGCGGGCGGCCCCTGCCGGCCAGTCACCGCCAGCCAGACCACCGCCGTCACCCCCAGGGCCGCAAGTCGCACCAGGGTCCCGCCCAGGCTCTGGGCCAGGCTCTGCAGCAGGTAGAACTTGGGCCGCAGCAGATGGGGCTCCAGCCCCCCCGAGCGGATGTCGTCCTCGAACCGCATGTGTACGGCGGGCAGGGAGAGCGTGATCCACTCGGTGGCCAGCACGTAGAGCACCAGGCCGCCAGCCGGCAGGGCGATGGCGCCGCGCGCGGGCTCGGCCGCGACCTTGTCCCACAGGGCCGAGAGCACGGTCATGATCAGAACGTAGAACAGGCAGCGCCCGGCCAGCACGGTCCAGCCGGCCATGGCCTGGCCCGCCCCGACCCGCAGGGCGACGGCGGCGGCGGTCAGGTCACGTCGCATGGGTCGAGGCGTAGATGTCGGCGATCACCTCCTCCATGGGGGGATCCTCGATCGTGACGTCCTCGATGCCGCCGTCGGCCATGGCCGCGGCGATCACCTGCTCCACGCGGGCGAGCTTCGTATCCACCTCCAGGATGGTGGCGTGGGCCTCGGAAGGCCGCCGCGTCACGCCGGGCAGGTTCAGGGACACCCCCTGCCCCGCTGACTGGAAGGTGATGATCTTGCGGCCCAGGAAACGACGGCGCAGTTGGTCGGTGGGCTGGTCCACCACGATCCGCCCCTGGTTGACGACGATGACCCGGTCGCAGACCAGCTCGATATCCCGGGTGTCGTGGCTGGTGAGCAGCACAGTCTGGCCGTGGTCGCGGGCATGTTCGCGGATGAAGTCGCGGATCGCCGCCTTGGCCGTGACGTCCAGCCCGATGGTGGGCTCGTCCAGGAACAGCAGGCCCGGCCCATGCAGCAGGCTGGCGGTGATCTCGCACCTCATCCGTTGGCCCAGCGACATGCGGTGCACCGGCTGGTCCAGCAGGTCGGTAAGGGCGAAGCGTTCGGTCAGTTCGCCCAGCCGTTTGGCGAAGGGCGCGGCTTCCTGGTCGTAGATGTGACGCAGCAGAGTGAAGCTCTCCCGGGCCGGCAGTTCGCCCCACAGCTGGGAGCGTTGGCCAAACACCACGCCGATCTTGTAGGCCAGCGCCTTGCGCTCCCTCCAGGGCGTCAGGCCCAGCACGCTGGCCTCGCCCGAGGAGGGTTCCAGTATGCCGGAGAGCATCTTCAGGGTCGTGGACTTGCCGGCGCCGTTGGGGCCGATGATGGCGACGCGCTCACCCACCCCGATCTCGAAGTCGACGCCAGCGACGGCCTCGACGGTCACATGTTCGGGAGAGAAGGCCTCGAAGAATCCGCCGCGCCGCTTAGCGTAGCGGTAGGCCTTGGAGAGCGACTTGACGGTGATGACGGCGGACATGGCGGGCTTCGATTTCTGAGGGGGTCGATGGGTCTGGCGAGTTGGAGGCATGCGGCGTCGGAGCCCGGTAGAGCTCATTGCCGCACGGCATCTGGCCAAACAGATTGGTCATCGTCTCAGCTTGGAAACCCGCGAACAGGTTCGCGGAACGGCGTCATGTCTAGACGGTGATTCTGGGATTCACAACTGGAGCGCAACGAAGATGCGCTGTGTGTGGCATTCGCGCACGGTCATGCCCCAGGTCGGCAAGACGGCATCCATGTCGGCGGTCAGCGGGGGCGGAACAGGACTTCAAGCCCCTGGATCACGTCCTCCATCAACCCGCCCTCGGTGTCGGCGGGGTCGGCCAGCATCATCGAGGCCGCGCCATGGCCGCAGGCCCAGACCGCCAGGGCCACCTTGTGGATCAGGTCGGGGTCCCGCTCCTGCTGGTTGGGCGAATCGGCGATGGCGGCCTCGATGATGGCGAAGGCGCGGTCGCGGGCCGCGGCCACCTCGGGATCGGCCAGGGCGGCGGGATCGAACATCAGGCTGTAGAGCGCCGGTTGCCGCCGGGCGAAACCGAAATAGGCCAGGGCCGTGGCGCGGATCGGGGCGTCGGCGGCGGCCGTGGCGGCGGCGCGCAGGGCGGTCTCGAACTCGCCGAAGCCCTCGGCGGCGAGCCCGGCCAGCAGGGCCTGTTTGGAGGTGTAATGGTGATAGACCGAGCCCGGCGCGATGCCGGCCCGGGCGGCCAGGGCCCGGAGGTTCAGCTTGCCGATGCCGCCGCTTTCCAGCAGGGCGCGAGCCTCGTCCAGCAGTTGAGCCCGCAGGTTGCCGACGTGATAGCCCCGGCGCCGGGTCGCGCCCACGGACGGCCAGGGCATCAGCGGCCCCTTCCGTCGCGCAGGTCGGCAGAACGGCGGCGCATGCAGACTCCCATAGCTAGGTGATCATTGTTCACCGCCTTTCCGCCGGTTGTCGAGGCGCGATACGCGTCGCAGGTTGACGCAGCGGCTCTAGGAGGAAGACGGCCATGTCGGGCGAAGTGCGGATCGAGATCGAGGCGCGGGTCGGCGGCGCCTGCGTGGCCCATGTCACCCTCGACAATGCGGGCAAGCTGAACACCCTGAACAGCGCCCTGATGAAGGAATTCGCGGTCCGGATCGGCGCCTTGGCCAAGGATGAGCACCTCCGCGCCGTGGTGCTGACCGGGGCGGGCGATCGCGCCTTCATCGGCGGGGCGGACATCGACGAGATGGCGGGGCTGGACGCGGGCTCCGCGCGGGCCTTCATCACCCGCGTCCACCGCTGCTGCGAGGTGCTGCGCGACCTGCCGGTCCCGGTGATCGGGCGGATCAACGGCTATGCCCTGGGCGCGGGAATGGAGGTGGCCGCGGCCTGCGATCTGCGGGTCGCCGCCGACAGCGCGGTGTTCGGCATGCCGGAGGTGAAACTGGGCATACCGTCTGTGGTGGAGGCCGCCCTCCTCCCCTCCCTGGTGGGCTGGGGCCGGACGCGCCAGATGCTCTTGCTGGGCGAGACCTTCAGCGCCGCCGAGGCGGAGACCTGGGGTCTGGTGGAAGCCGTCGTCCCAACCGAGGGCCTGGACGCCCAGGTGGAGGCCTGGCTCACGAGCCTGCTGGCCGCCGAACCCGCCGCCGTGCGCCTGCAGAAGGCGCTGATCCGCCGTTGGGAAGACCTGCCGATGAAGGACGCCATCGCCGCCGGGATCGACGCCTTCGAGGCGGCCTGGACCACCGACGCGCCCGCCAGGTCCATGGCCGAGTTCCAGGCCAACCGCGCGGCGCGCCGAACTAACCGTTGATCACCTAGGGCGCGATCGCTAGCCTTTCCCCAACGACAGGTCGGGAACGAAAACACCATGGGCGCGGACTTCAAGGTCGCCATCCTCGGCGCGGGCTTTGCTGGCCTCTGCATGGGCCTGAAACTGCAGGCCCGGGGCGAGACCGCCTTCGTGATCCTGGAGAAGGCCGACCGGGTTGGCGGCACATGGCGGGAAAACATCTATCCCGGCAGCGGCTGCGACATCCCCAGCCACCTCTATTCCTATTCCTTCGAGCCCAATCCCGACTGGCCCGAAATCTTCTCCGCCCAGCCCGACATCCTTGCGTACATCGAGAGCGTCGTCGAAAAGCGCAAGCTTTCCAAACGCCTGAGGTTCAATGCTGAGGTGACTTCGGCGGCGTGGGACGACGACGCAGGGTTCTGGCGCATCGGTCTGGCCGACGGGAGCTCCGTCACCGCCGAAACCTTCGTCACCGCCTGGGGCCAGTTGAACCGGCCCAAGCTTCCGCCCATCGCCGGCCGTGACGACTTCGCCGGCGCCGCCTTCCACTCCGCCCAGTGGGACGGCTCCGTCGACCTCGCCGGCAAGCGCGTCGCGGTGATCGGCAACGGCGCCAGCGCCGTGCAGTTCGTCCCCGAGGTCGCCAAGGTCGCGGAATCCCTCACCCTCTTCCAGCGGTCCCCCAACTGGATCGTGCCACGCATGAACCGGCCCTACACCGCCGAGGAGAAGGCTCGTTTCCGCGCCCGGCCCGAGGTGATGGCCAAGGTGCGCGGCGACATCTTCGAGATGGCCGAGGCCCGGCTTGAGGCCAAGCGCGCCGGGACCGCGCCGGTGGAGGAGGTCCCCATCCCCCTGGCCCACCTGCACGCTCAGGTCGCCGACCCGGAGCTGCGCGCCAAGCTGACCCCCGACTATGAGATCGGCTGCAAGCGGGTGCTGATCTCCAACGACTTCTACCCGGCCCTGACCCGGCCCAATGTCGAGCTGGTGACCGAGGCCATCGCGCGCATGACCCCGCGCGGCGTGGTGGACGCCCAGGGGATCGAACACGAGGTCGACGTGGTGATCTACGCCACCGGCTTCGAGACCCGCTCCTTCGTCGGCGACACCGGGATCACCGGCGTGGGCGGCCTGCGCCTGAGCGACGCCTGGATCGATGGGCCGGAGGCTTATCTGGGCCTGTCGGTCACCGGTTTCCCCAATCTTTTCATGCTGTACGGGCCGAACACCAACCTCGGGCACAACTCCATCATCTTCATGATCGAGGCCCAGGCCGACTATGTGCTGCAGGCGCTGGACGCCATCGCCCAGGCCGGGCCGCTCTCGGTGAAGCAGGAGGTCGCCGACGCCTACAACGCCGAGCTTCAGAAGGCCCTGGCCGTCACGCCCTGGGCGGGCAGCTGCACCAGCTGGTACAAGACCGCCGACGGCCGCATCCTAAACAACTGGCCCCACACCGCGCGCGCCTACGCCCAGGCTGTCGAGCGGTTCGACCTCGAGGCCTATGATGTGATGCGGGCGGTGGAGGTGGCGTAATACCTTCCCTTCTCCCCTTGCGCGGTCGGCTCGCGCTCCGCTCTCAGGAGAAAAACTGCCGTCATCCCGGGCGACCCGTAGGGGAGACCCGGGACCCAGGGGGATTGATCGCGGCCCCTGGGTCCCGGCT
>NZ_JAOTJD010000014.1:0-94574 GCF_042714595.1 Phenylobacterium ferrooxidans
GTGCTCTTCCGATCTGCCACCGCCAGCAGGGCGTCGGCCAGGGCCTGGGTGAGGCGTGACCGGGTGATGGCCTCGGCGGCCTCGGCCCGCTGCACCTCCTCGCGCAGCGCTGCATGGCGCAGGGCGAGGCTCTCGACCTTGGCCGCGAGTTCGGGGCCGTCTTCCGTGGAAATGGCGGAGCCGGTCACGTCAGAGCGGAGGAATGACGGGCATCTTCAGGTTCGAGAACCCGTTGTCCAGATGCTCGATCTCCAGGAACCCGGCCGAGCGGCCGAAGGCCTTGTAGATCGAGAAGGTCTTGGCCATCCCCAGGGTCGCGGCGCTCTCCAGCGGCGAGACGAAGCTGACGTCGCGGTCCAGCCAGTGGGGCTGCCGCATCCAGTGGTCGAGCTGGTCCCGGGTCACCGCGAAGTAGCCGGCGTGCGGATTGCGCGCCCGGCGGAACACCGTCTGCCGGCCGAGCGGCGCGGCATAGAGCGTGTTCTCGTCCTGCACATAGGCGTTCATGCGGTCGGCCGCCTGAACGCTCAGGTCGCCGTCGATATAGGTCTTCAGGGTGGGCGCGTTACGGTTCCACTCGATGCGGTTGGGGAACAGCACCCGCTGCGGGCCATAGGTCTGGTTGAACCAGACGATCTTGGAGAAGAAGGTCGGATCGTTGATCCGCAGGTCGTCCTCGCTGAAGACGAACAAGTCGTACTTGCTGGCGTGCTGGCCCATGATCTGCTGGGCGCTGAACCCCAGCATCCGCGGGTTCTCCAGATCAAGCTTGGCCACCTTCACGCCGTAGCGGCGGCAGAAATCCGGCGTCAGCAGGTGCTTCTCGCCGGTGGTCACCGCGACAATGTCGATCTCGTCATCCGAGCCCACCCCGGGCTGAAAGCTCTTGGTCCCCACCTGCAAGGTGGCGGAGGTCCCGAACTGGCCACGATAAGCGCAGATCACCTCCTCGATGGCGCGCAGCCGGTCGTCCCGCTTCCGTTCGCTGGTGGAGCTGTGCTGGGAGTTGGCCTCGGCCGAAAAATAGTGGGCGATGGTGACGAGGATGCGCATCGGAAGGCCTGGCGGGAAGGGAGCGGCACGGTAGGCAAGCGGTGTGGACGGCGCAAGCTGGCGCCTTATCGGGCGAGGCCCTCATTGGCGAGCCAGGCTAGGTAGCCCGCAGCCTCGAAGGGGTTGGGGAAGGCCGTCTGCAGATCAGGTCGGGCCCTGTAGAGCACACGGTGAGGCTTGGCGATCGCGGTTCCATCGCTATAGGCCTCATAGGCCCAGTATCGGTCCGGGATGATGGGATCGGTCGTCTTGGCCACCTCCTCCTTGTACCAGCGCCAGATCTCGTAGACGGCGTGGTTTTCGCCCGCATAGCGTTTGGTCATGGCGTCGCCGGTGGGGCCCAGCTTGGTGAAGTGCCAGAAGCGCAAGGGGTGGCCGTTGACGGTGATCGCCCCGTCCGACCCCACCGCGACCTGGCGCTTGGAGAGGTTCCAGCTGGCCACGTTGTAGCCGGGATCGCGCACCACTTTGACCCTGTCGAACAGGGCCGGGACGTGGTCGCACCAGCGCTGGTCGACGAACAGGCCGTTGGGGATGTCGTCGTAGCAGAAGCTCAGCAGCCGGTCGTTCCACCACTGGCCGAACCTGGCCCCCTCCCCGCCAGCCTTCACCATCACGAATCCGAGGTTGAAGATGCCGGTCTTCGAGGCCGAGAGGTCGTTGTCGAGGATCGCTTCCAGCTCATCGTTGGCGTCGATCAGGTGGGGGGTCAGCAGGATGTCGTTGGTCCCCAGCATCTCTTCCAGCGGCGCCAGGCTGGTGAAGAGGGCCGTATCGGGATCGAGATAGACCACGGCATCCGCGCCGGCGGCGAGCGCCTGGTGCAGGAAGGGGCCTTTCACCGCTGTGCAGACCTCCACCACGTCGTGCTTGAAGAGCCAGGACTGGAAGTTCGGGATGCCGAGATCCTGCGCGTAGACCACCCGGTCGAAGGGCTCGGTGGCCAGGTCCAGCACGAACCCCGGCGGCGGTGCGTCGGTGATCAGCGCCACCCGCTCCCAGTCCGGCTGGTGAACCTTGAGCGTCTGGAACAGCACCCGGGCGCGGTTCAGGTAGGAGAAGGTGAAGCTGGAGAAGCAGACGACCTTCACGAGGCGGGCTCCAGGTCGGCGGTCAAGTTGCTGAACTCCATGTCATAGAGAGGCGGGCGGCGGCGCGCCCGCGCCAGGCTCAGGATCTCGCCGCTCTCGAACATCGCGGTGAGCGCCGCCTCGTTGTCCAGAACCAGGCCGTGGCCGCCCTCGCGGGTGAAGGCGGCGATGTTGCCCGAATCAGGTCCCGTGATGATGGCCGCGCCGGCGGCGGCGGCCTCATAGGCGGTGAGGGAGAAGGTCTCCAGGCAGAGTGACCAGATCATCGCCGCGTCCACCTCCAGGCGCGCCAGTGCGTCGCGCATGGCCATGGGCTCGGTCGCTGTGGCCGAGACCGGATGATGTTCCACGGGCAGGCCACCGACTTTCGACTTCCCCAGATGGAGGAAGACGTAGCGCGGGTCCTTCTCGAAGGCGATGGCCAGGTCGACGAAGAGCGGCCAACCCTTGTGCAGGGACGGCGTGCCCGGGAAGGCCAGCCGAAACGGACCGTCACGGGGCGGGGCGGTCTTGGCGCGCACGGGCGTCAGGCGGGCCAGCGGCGCGACCTGAGCACCCACCGGGTCCATCCAGTCGGCGCCACGCCAGGTGTCCATCACCACCTGGGAGGGAGAGACCACCGTCAGGTCCAGGTGGCGGAACAGCCGGGTGTGCTCGTCGATGTGGCGCTGCCGATAAGGGCCGTAGACGCAGATGCCGCAGGCGGCGCTGCCGGGCGGAGGCGCGCCGCAGTTGACGATATCGTTGCGAAGCAGGTGAACCCCCGCGCAGAGGCTGGTGAAGTCGTGGGTCCAATAGTGGCCGGCGTTGGCCCCGGCGATCCGCACCACGTCGATCACCTCGCGGCTGGAATGGCCCAGCATCGAGTGGATGGCGAAGCTGCGCGCGCCATCGCCCCACCCTGCCAGGGCGGTTCGCAGTCCTGCGATCAGCACCTCGGGACGGAAGGCGCCCACCTCCACCCCGTTCCAGAGGACTCCAAGGGGCGGCCCGTCGAGGCCGGTGGAGACGATGGGCCAGGGCGAGGCCGGATAGACGTGGAGATGGTCGCGACCCAGCTCGACAAATCGTGCGGCCTCGCGCTGCACGCTGGCCTGCACCCCGCCCACCACCGCGGCGTAGTTGTCATGGCTGAAGGTGATGTGCAGATCTCGGCGGCCCGACCGCGATGGCGCCAGGCCAGTGACCAGATCGGCGGCTTCGCTCAGGTCTACCGCGCGGGCCCAGACCTCGCAGTCGGCCAGGCGTTCCTGCAGCGGCCGCAAGCGCGCGACGGCGTCGTGGCGAAACCCCAGCCGGCGGCGCCCGATTCGGCCCTCGCTGCGGCCTTGCGCCAGATAGTGGACGAAGGGCTGCACGCCGGCGGCCGCGACATCGGGATTGAGCTCCAGATAGTCGGCCAGGTGAAAGTCACGCGAGGGATCTCGCCCCTCTTTCCACCCCCGCTGCAGGAAGTGGTCGAGGGGGTCCTGGCCCGAGGCGGCAACGTCGGGCTGATAGAACAGGTAGTAGGCTTCGTCGAACTCGGTGGCGGCCAAGGCCCGGTCGGCGGCGGTCACCGGAAGGTCGGCCTTGCCGTCACGGACCAGCTTGCGGGCCACGAGATAGTCCAGAGCGTGGGCCGAGGCGACCGGCTCGCGGCCCTCGCGGCGACCCGCCGTGAGGTAGTGATAGAACGGGTTGGCCCCGCCTTGGGCGACGTCAGGATAGCGTTCCAGATAGCCGGCGGTGGAAAACCAGGGCGCGGGGTCGCGGCCCTCGCGCCAGCCGGCGGCGGCGTAGTGGGCCACCAGATCGCGGCCCTCGTCGGCGATGTCGGGATAGATCGCGCGGTAGAAGTCGGTGTCCAGGGCCGGACCCAACACCAGCAGGCTACGATCGAGGCCGGCGGCCATGGGACGAAACTCTCCGCGAGGCTGGACCTGTGCCGCAGAACACCGCCTCGATCAACCGCGCCCTTGCCCGCGCGCTCTCGCGGTCATAGAGGCAAGGGTCACGCGCGCCCCCGAAGGCGCCAGATGGGGCCCAATGGCGAGAACGACAACCCGACCGGCCAAGTCCGCGGCCTACCTCGTGTTGGGCATGCACCGGTCCGGCACCTCGGCCGTGACTCAACTCCTGGCTCTGGCCGGAGCCGAGCTGCCGCAAAACGTCATGCCGGGCGACGAGCACAATGCGAAGGGCTACTTCGAGCCCTGGAAGATCGCCCTGTTCAACGACGCGCGCCTGCGCGCCGCTGGCAGCGCCTGGGACGATGTCTTCGCCCTGCCCTACGCGCCCCTGCCCGAGGCCGATGAAGCCGAGTGGACCGCCCGCGCCCTGGCTCTCTATCGCGACGAGTTCGGCGAGGCCCGGTTCCCGCTGCTGAAGGACCCCCGAGTCTCGGTGCTCGGGCCCATGTGGCGTCACGTCCTGGAGACTGTGGGCCTCTCGGCGCGCGTCGTGATTCCGGTCCGTTCGCCGCTGGCGGTGGCAGGGTCCCTGGCCCGGCGCGACGGTTTCCCAGTGGAGAAATCGGTCCTGCTCTGGTGCGTCTACATGCTCGCCGCCGAACTCTATTCCCGCGACCTGCCCCGCGCCTTTGTCTCCTATGACGGCCTGTTGGCCGACTGGCGCGGCGAGGTGGCCCGGATCGAAGCCGCCCATGGCGCGGCCCTGCCCCGGATGAGCCCGCACGCGCAGGCGCAGATCGACCAGTTCCTCACCGGCGACCTGCGCCATAACGCCGGCGGCGGGGACCTCTCGGCGGTGCCCATCGTCGGGCCCCTGGCCAAGACCGTGCATGACTGGTTCGAGGCCGCCTCCGTCGGACCGGCCCCGCCGCTGGCGCCGCTCGAGGCCGCCGCCGTCCAGATCGCGGAACTGAAGGCGCGGATGGGGGTGTTCGTCTCGCCGGTGACCTCGGCCCTGTCGGCCGCCAGCGCCGAGCTGGACGAGGAACGTCAGCAGCGCCAGCGCGAGCGCCTGCACACCCACCAGATCGAGACCGAACTGGCCCTGCTGCGCCGCGAGCGCGCCGCCATCGAGGCCCAGGTCGACGCCATGCTGGCCGCCCGCTGATCCCTTGACCAAGCGCCCCACCCTTAGGAAGCAGGCGGCCGCCGCCGACCTCGCCGCCGAACTTCTGGCGCGCCGCCGGCTGCTGCGCGCCGCCCATGTCGCCCTGGCCCAGGACCGCTGGACCCGCTTCCGGGCCGCCGCCGCCAAGCGCCATTGGGACCGCGAGCGCGGCCGCATGGAGCAGCGGTTCGACCTCACCCTGGCGCGGGGCAAGTGGCCGGGCCGCGTGGCCCTGGTGCTGCGCTCCGGACTCTGGACCTTCGGCCTCGACAAGGGGGTCGGGCGCGAGGGCGGGGAGACCTGTGGCCTGGTGTCCTATGTCCGCGCCGGGCCCGACTCCAACGCCCACCCCAAGGCCCTGTTCGACCAGACCTGGTACATAGAGAAGAACGCCGACCTGGTGGGCACCGCCTGGGCGCCCCTGGCCCACTACCTGGTGGCCGGCGACAAGGAGGGCCGCGATCCGCACCCGCTGTTTGACCTGGCCGACTATCGCTCACGCCACGCGGTCAAGGTCGCCGCCAGCGGCCTGACGGCGCTGCAGCACTTCGTCTTCACCGGCGCCCGCGAGGGCTTCGACCCACATCCGCTGTTTGATCTGCGCCACTATGTCGGCCAGTCCGAAGAGGTGGCGAAGTCCGGCGAGAACCCCTTGCTGCACTATTTGCGCGAGGGCTGGCGGCTGGGCTACGAGCCGCACCCCCTGTTTTCCGGCGCCTGGTATCTGCAACAGAACCCGGACGTCGCCGAGCGCGGCGTTCCGCCCCTGCTCCACTACGTCACCAGCGGCGCGGGCGAGGGTCGGCCACCACACCCGCTGTTCGACACCGGCTGGTACGCCCAGCGCTATCGCGACGCCACGGCGCTCGGCGCCAGCCCGCTGGCCGACTTCCTGGCCCATGGCCTCGAGGGCCGCCGGAACCCCAGCCTGCACTTCGACTCCGCCTTCTATCTGGAGCAGAATCCGCAGGCGCCCGAGAACATCCACGCCATCCTGCACTATCTGAGCGAGGGGGCCTTCGAGGGGGCGTCGCCGGCGCCAGACTTCGACGAACTCACCTATCTGACCGCCAACCCCCAGGCCGCCGACACGCCGATCTCGGCCCTGGAGCACTGGGCGCTCAGCCGTACGCCCAAGCCGGAGCCGGGCGCCGGCCAGATCCGCGCCGGCGGCTCCGACACCGGTCTCTTCGAACAGCTTCGCGCGGCGCGAACCAAGGACGCCAGCCTCTACGATGTCCAGGCCTATCGCGACCTGGCCGCCGAGCGCCGCCGCATGGACCAGGCCCGCAAGGCTGATGTGAAGGTCAAGCCGCTCAAGCTGATCAAGCTCGCCGAAAAGGATCTGGAGAAGGCCGCCGCCGCGCTGGCTTTCCCAGCCACCGCCACGCCGCGCGCCTCCATCGTGATCCCGGCCTACAACAATCTGAAGTTCACCCTGGAGTGCCTGGCCTCGCTGCAGGCCGCCGGGGGACTTGAGAGCGCTGAGATCATCGTCATCGACGACGCGTCGGTCGACGCGACCTCGGCCTTGCTGGCCACGGTCCCGGGCCTGAAGGTTCTGACCAATGCGGAAAACCTCGGCTTCATCCGCACCTGCAACCGGGCGGCCGAAGCCGCCACCGGCGAGTTCGTCATCTTCCTGAACAACGACGTCCAGGTCCGGCCCGGCTGGCTGGCGGCCCTGCTCTCACCCTTCGATGAGGAAACCGGTGTCGGGGCCACCGCCCCCAAGATGCTGTTCCCCGACGGCCGCCTGCAGGAGGCCGGCGCCCGCATCGGCGTCGACGGCGCTTCGGAGATGATCGGCCTGTTCGACGATCCGTCCCTGCCGCGCTGGAACGTGCGGCGCGAGGTGGACTACGCCTCGGGCGCCTGCCTGGCGGTGCGCCGCCAGGTGTTCGCCGACTTGGGCGGTTTCGACATCGCCTTCGCGCCCGCCTATTGCGAGGACGCCGACCTCTGCTTCCGCCTGCGCGAGCGCGGCCTGCGGATCATCTATGAGCCGACCTCGGAGATCGTCCACCACCTGTCGGTGACCGCCAACTCCATCGACGTCGGCTACAAGCACCGGCTGGCGACCCGGAACCAGCAGGCCTTCGTGCAGCGCTGGGGCGAGCGGCTGGAGGCGCTGAACACCGTGCGGACCATCGCCTTCCACCTGCCGCAGTTCCACGCCATCCCCGAGAACGACCGCTGGTGGGGCGCGGGGTTCACCGAGTGGACCAACGTCACCCGGGCCCTGCCCAACTACCGTGGCCACTACCAGCCGCACCTGCCCGCCGATCTGGGCTTCTACGACCTGTCCGACCCCCGCGCCCTGCAGCGCCAGGGAGAACTGGCCGCCCAGTACGGGATCGGCGGCTTCTGCCACTATTTCTACTGGTTCTCCGGCGGACGCCGGGTGCTGGAAAAGCCCCTGGAGTACCTGCTGACCGGGGCGGCCGGCGACTTCCCCTTCTGCCTGTGCTGGGCCAACGAGAACTGGACCCGCACCTGGGATGGCCAGTCCAACGACGTCCTGCTGGCCCAGACCTATGAGGAAGGCGACGCCGAGGCCCTGATCGCCGAGATGGGTCCCTATCTGAAGCGGCCCAACTACATCCGGGTGAACGGCAAGCCGCTGGTGCTGGTGTATCGTCCGGGCCTGCTTCCAGACGCCAAGCTGTGGGCCGCCCACTGGCGCGACTGGTGCGCGAAGAACGGAATCGGCGACATCTACCTGGCCTATGTCGAGAGCTTCGAGATGGCGGGCGGCGGTACCGACCCCACCAGCATCGGCTTCGACGCCAGCGTCGAGTTCCCGCCCGCCGGCTCCCAGGCCCTGATCCATCCTCCGGGCCCGCTCTACAACGCCCGCTTCGAGGGCCGGGTGAACGACTATCGCCAGATCGTGCGCCGCTACATGGCCGAGCCGACCCCGCCCCACACCCGCTTCCGCGGCGCGATTCCCGGCTGGGACAACACCGCGCGCCGCCAGGACAACAGCTGGTCGCACCACCACGCCACGCCCGGCGCCTTCCAGGCCTGGCTGGAGACGATGTTCGCCGAGACTCGGCGGCAGAACTTCGGCGACGAGCGCCTGGTGTTCATCAACGCCTGGAACGAGTGGGCCGAGGGCGCCCACCTGGAGCCCGACCAGCGCTTCGGCCACGGCTGGCTGGAGGCGGTGAAGAACGCGGCCGACGCCGACCTGCTGGACAAGTCATGAGCAGCGACCTGGTCCTGGTCGGCCACCCCTTCTCGGCCATCGGCATGGCCGAGCATGTCCGCTCGGCCTGGCGGGCCTTCAAGGCCGCGGGGGTGACCCCCGGCCTGATCGACATCTACGGCATGGACCGCAACAAGGACCCCGACTTCGAACGCGATTTCGCGCCTCACGTGGTTCCCACGCTCAGCCCCAAGACCAACCTATTCTGCATCAACGCCAACGAGGTGGAGCAGGCGATGGGGGTGCTGGAGGCGACCGGGTCCAAGGCCGCCTTCGAGAGCGCCTACAACATCATCTATCCGGCCTGGGAGCTGGCCAAGTACCCCGAGCCCTGGGCCCGCATCCTGGAGCGGTTCGACGAGATCTGGGCGCCGTCCGACTTCATCGCCCAGGCCATCGCGCCCGCGGTCAGCAAGCCGGTGATCCACATGCCCCTGGCCGTAGAGCTGACCCTGTCAAGCTTCCTGGGCCGCCGGGCCTTCGGCATTCCCGAGCACGCCTTTGTGGTGCTGTTTTCCTTCGACTTCTCGTCCTTCGCCGAGCGCAAGAACCCGCTGGCCATGCTGGAGGCCTTCGAGCGCCTCTGCGCCCTGCGGCCCGCCGCGCCCCTGCACGCCATCGTCAAGTACAAGGGCGGCGACGAGAAGAACCCGGCCCGCAAGGCCCTGGAGGCCCGCCTGGCCGCGCTCGGCGGCCGCGCCCAGGGGATCACCCGCGAGCTCAGCGACAACGAGAACAAGAACCTGATCCGCTGCGCCGACGCCTTCGTGTCTCTGCATCGCTCGGAGGGTTTCGGGCGCGGCCCGGCCGAGGCCATGACCCTGGGCCGCGTCGCCATCGCCACCAACTACTCCGGCAACCTGGACTTCATGACGCCTGAAACCAGCCTGCTGGTGGACTACGACCTGATCCCGGTTCCCGCCGACGCCTACCTGTTCCCCGAGGGTCAGGTCTGGGCCGACGCCCATGTCGACCACGCCGTGCAGCTGATGGCGCGCATGCTGGACGATCCGGCGGAAGCCCGCGCGCTCGGCCGCCGCGCCAGCCGCCACATCCGCACCCACTTCAGCGCCCGGGCCGTGGGCCTTCGCTACACAGCCCGGCTGGACGAGCTGGCTAAGGTGTAGCCGCGGTCTTCGCGGCGGGCTTGGGGTTCGCAGGCGTCAGACCCAGGGCCTCCCGCCCGGGATTTTCCGTCACCGCGATCTGCCGGATCACGAAGGCCCCGCCCGGCGAATCGTCGGTGTCGAGGCGGATCTGGCTGATCAGGGAGGTGGTCCAGTCGTCGCCGCCCCCGGTCGGATGGGCCATGTCAAAGGCCAGGATCAGGGTCTCGTTGACCGCCGGGCTCCCGCCGATCACCGGCCTGGCGAAGAAGGCTTGGCTCTCGGCGTGGTCGACGGTCGAATAGTAGAGCGTCCCGTCCCAGGCTGGGCTGGCCTGTTTGCGGGTCAGGCGCACCAGGACCAGGGATCCGCGCGCGCCGTTGATCTCCAGGCCGCTGGGGGATCGCAGGGCCGGGTCGGGCGCCTGGTTGGTGACCCGCAGGCCGGCGTTCTGCGCGAGGCCGGTGATGCCGCCTGTAAGGACAAAGCCGTCGCTGGCGCCCTCGAAGGTCCACATCCGCACCGACTTCAGGGGGGCGGTCCCCAGGCGGAAGGTCTGCTGGTCGGCGTCCCAGCTGATCGGCTGGACCCGCGTCGTCGGCGCGACCGGCTTTTCCACCGGCAGGCTGGGCCGCGGAACCGGTTCCAGCCGGAGGGTGCGCGGCGCGGGCTTGTCGCAGGCCGCCAGGGTCAGGACGAGGGCCAGGGAGAGAAGGCGTGGGAGGGTCATGTCAGCGCCTCAGCAGGCGGCGAACCTGGGCCACCGGCGGGTCGAGCGCCAGGTAGAGCAGGCCGGTCATGGCCGCCAGGTCGAGAAAGTAGAGGTAGCGGTAGTCACAGGCGATGGAGATCGCCAGGAAGCTCGCCGTGAAGGCCAGGGCCGCCGCCATCAGGGCGATGATCGCCGCGTCGGCGCGATCGCGCCGCAGCAGCAGGGCGCCGGCGGTCAGGACCGCGACCAAGGCGTAGCTCAGATGCGAGAACAGCGGCCCGTCGAGGAACCAGGTGCCGTAGTTGTAGAGGGCGCGGTCCGAGGCGTCCTTGCCCGACGGGATCTCCAGCATCTGCAGCGTGTCGGGCGGCCCTTCGACGCCGACGAACAGCGGCAGGCAGCTATCGATCTTCGGCGTCAGGAACACCCAGCGGAACACGTCGAACCGGTGGGCCAGATAGGCGCCGGGATGGCGCAGCACGATGTCCAGCCACTGGGCGCGAACCACCTTGTCGCTCTGCCGCCACAGCACGCCCCCGACCGCCGGGTCGAGGTCCAGATAGTCGATGCGGACCGGGGTGTAGATCGGCACGCCCCGGGTGCGGATCACCGTCTCGGCCTCCGGGTCGGACGCGTTGAAGACGGTCAGCTTCAGGTTCGGGTCGTGGGCGGCTGCGCCGATGATGTCGTAGTGCTGCAGGATGCGCACGCCGACGCCGCTGGCCTTGTCCGGCCCCGCCTTGGCCGGCTGGGAGGCCACGCCGATCAGGTGGGAGGCCACGATGACCGCCACGAGGGAGCCTAATCCCCAGATCAGGCTGCGCCGCCAGCCCTCGCCACGCACCGTCCAGGCCAGGGTCAGGGCCGCGAAGGGGACGACGATGATCCCGTTCTGGCGGACCTGGGCGGCGAGGGCCAGGGCCAGCAGGGCGCCGGCCAACACGATCCAGGGCGGTTGCCGCACGGGCCAGCTCACACTCGCTCGCGCCAGCAGGAAGAAGCCGGCGATGGCCAGGTTGGCGAACAGCACGTCCTTCCAGACAACACCCTGGAACACCAGGATGATCGGCGAGGCCAGGAACAGCAGGGCCACCGGGACCGCCGCCCAGGACGCCTTCGGACGCAGGCCGCGCAAACCCAGCAGGCTGGCGAACAGCACAAACCCGCTGCCCACCAGATAGAGCGCGGTTCCCGGGACGACGCGGTCGAAGGCGGCCAGCACCGCGGCGTAGGCGGCCGGTCCCCAGGTCTCCCGGGTTCCCATGCGGCCTTCATGGAGCTGGGAAATCGAATCGGGGGAGAGGTGCCCGGGCATGGCCCCGGCCAGCATCACCAGGAAGCCCGCGATCAGCAGGCCGCGCACCACGTCGTCGGCGGTTAGATCCAGACTCCGTCGCGCCATGCGCCCGCTCCCCATCCCCTGAGAGAGGTAGGGCCGGCCGGCCCGTCTGAGAAGGTGCAAAAACCGTGCGTTGCCGCGGCGCAGCGACGCTTCCATGATCAACCTACGATGACGACCGCGCCAAACCTCCAGATTCGGGCTTCCGGCGTCACCGCCGAGCAGCTCGACGCCTATTCGGCCCTGCTGGGAAAGGTGTTCGGCGACGCGCCCAAGTTCACACGCGAGGCCCTGGCCTGGCGCTACCGCGACAACCCCGACGGTCAGGTGGTGGGGTTCGACGCCTGGGACGGCGAGCGTCTTGTCGCCCACTATGTCACCTGCCCCACCACGGCGCGCATCGGCGGCGCCTCGGTCCGCGGGCTGCTGTCGCTGAACACCGCCACCGATCCCGACTATGCCGGCCAGGGCCTGTTCACACGCCTGGCCCAGGCGACCTACGCGGCGGGCGCGGACGCCGGACATGGCTTTGTCATGGGGGTGGCCAACGCCAACTCGACCCCGGGCTTCCTGAAGAAGCTGGACTTCCAGCTGGTCGCGCCCTTGGAGGCCGGGCTGCTCCTGCGCCGGCCGCAGCGATTCGAGGCCGCCGCCGCCGACTTCCGCATCGACTGGACGCCTCGCCGCCTGGCCTGGCGGCTGGCCAATCCCGCCAGCGCCTACGGGGTGCGCGACCGGGACGGCCTGACGGTGATCTCGGCGCCGACCCACCTGCCCCTGGTGACCTGCGTCGGCTTCGTCAGCGAGGGCCTGGTGGAGCCCGGCGGCGCGGCGGGCCTGGCCTCGCTGTTCATCGGGCTGGAGCCGCGGGTGAACCTCGCCGCCCTGGGCTTCCTGCGCCTGCCGCAGCGCCTGCGGCCCTCGCCCCTGAACCTGATCTACCGGCGGCTGGGCGACCCGGCGCTGGAGAGCCTGGATCCGACGGACACAGCCATCGGCTTCCTCGATTTCGACCCCTACTGACCATGGCCATCGTCCACATCCTGGCCCACTTCGACGACGAGTACTTCGCCACGCCGCTGATCCGGCGAGCCGGTGGGGACCAGTGGTTCCTCTATGTCGCCGACTACGCCAGCCCGACCCTCTCGGCGCGCAGGCTGGCCGAATCTCGGACCTATCTGGCGAGCCTGGGTGTTGCGCCTGAGCGGGTGATCCACATCGGTGCGGGTTCCGCCGCCCTCGACGGCCAGGTGCATCGTCACCTGCCGGAGCTGCTCGCGCGCTTGACCGCCCAACTGGAGCAAATCGGCCCCGTCGAGCGCTTTGTGGTCACCGCCTGGGAAGGCGGACACATGGACCACGACGCCTGCGCGGCGTTGGCCGTCTGGGTGGCGGGGAAAACGTCCGTCGACCAGATCACACTCTACAATGGCCCGGGCCTGCCCGGCCGCCTGTTCCGCGCAGGCCTTCCGTTGGCGGACAATGGCCCGATGGTCCGCACGCGGCTGTCGCTCGCCGAATGGATGGCCTTCGCCGCCGGGGTGCGAACCTTTCCTTCCCAGGCCAAGACCTGGCTGGGGCTGTGGCCGGTGATGTTCGCCAGCTATCAGCGCCGAGGCTTCGCCCACCAGCGCCTCGATCCCTCCCGCGTGAGCCAGCGCCCGCACGCGGGCCCCCTGCTCTACGAGCGCATGTACGGGGTGACCTACGCCGAGGTGGCCGCCGCGATCAGGACGGCTTGGCCTGCAGGATGACCAGGAAGCCCGCCAGCATCAGGCCGTAGCCAACGGCGAACTTCCAGCTGGCCGGCTCCTTGAAGATCACCCAGGCCATCAGCGGCACCAGGGCCGAGCCCAGGATCGAAAAAGCGTAGGCGGTCGAGAGCGGCGTGCGGGTCAGGATGTAGAACCAGACCAGCGCCGTCAGTCCGTACCAGCCGAAGGCGCCCATCAGCGGGAAGTTCTTCAGCAGCTTCCAGGGCATGGGCCCGGCGATCTGGGCCTGATAGAGGGCCGCCCACTTGAACAGCAGCTGGCCGATGGGCAGGGCCACGGCGAATCCCGCGCAGAGCAGGTAGTCCAGCGCCTTCACTTGATGTGCTCGCCGGCTTCCATCTGGCGGATGGTGCGCAGATAGGGGTGGATCGGCCGCGACGGAGTGTTGAGCACGTCGAAGTTCATGGCCTGCAGCAGCATCTGGGTGCCGACGATCACCGGCAGGGCGGCGGCCATCACCACGCCGGCCGAGGCCGTCTGGCTCGGGTCCCGCGTCGCCAGCCAATGGAGGCCGTAGGTCGCGCCGAAGATCAGGAATATGGCGCCGAAGATCAGCTCCAGCGTGGCGGCGTGGAAGTCGCGCACGAAGTACTGGCCCATCACCCGCTGGCAGAAGTTGGTGAGGTGCTTCAGCGCGAAGGGGCCCACGATGGCCCCGATCCGCAGGTTGCTGACCTCCTCGCCGTAGCGGGCCGGAATCGGCACGTCTCGCACCACCGCCCTCAGGGTGCCCAGGTGATAGAGCAGGTCGGTCTCGAAGAAGAAGCGCTGGGAGATGCGCTTCTCCATCACCCGGTCGGCGACGCAGCCCTCGATGGCGGTGAAGCCGTTGGTGGGGTCAAAGACGTTCCAGTAGCCGGTGGAGACCTTGGCCGCGAAGCTCAGCGCGGCGTTTCCAAAGACCCGCACGCCCGGCATCGACTTCAGGTGGCTGATGGAGGTGAAGCGGTTGCCCTTGGTGTAGTCGGCCTCGCCCAGCAGGATAGGCGCCACCAGGTGGGGGATGTAGCCCAGGTCCATCTGGTCATCGCCATCCACCTTGACCAGGACGCGGGCGCCGCGGCGGATGGCCTCGGCATAGCCCGCCAGCACCGCCCCGCCGACGCCGCGGTTCTTCGACAGCCGCACCACGACAACGCGGGGGTCGGCCTTGGCCGCCTCGATGAAGTCGCCGGACCTATCGGGACAGCCATCGTCGACGCAGACGATGCCCTCGGCCCACACCGGGACCTTGGCGATCACCTTCAGGATATGGTCGCGGACCCGGTAGCAGGGGATGACGATCCAGGTCCCGGAGTCTTCCAGGCTGGGCAGGCCCGACGCGGGCGCGAGGAAGGGCCGGGCCGAACGGGCCTGGACCATCACGGCGTCGGATTCGGTCGGCGGCATCGAGAGCTTCCTTCCCCGGTCGGATACACGGCTCCTGGCAGGTTGCAAAGCGCCCGGCCTGCGACTACCCCGAGGGGGCAACGTCCACCAACCGGCGAGACTCATGCCCCACGACCTGGTGCGCGCCCGCGCACCGCTCCGGCTCGGCTTTGGCGGTGGCAGCACCGACGTCTCCCCCTATTGCGACGAGCATGGCGGCGTGGTGCTGAACGCGGCCATCGACCTGTTCGCCCATGTCAGCCTGGAGCGCCGCACCGATGGCCAGGTCCGTCTGGTGGCCGCCGACCGCGAGCATTTCTGGAACGGAG
Organism: Phenylobacterium ferrooxidans; assembly: GCF_042714595.1. Lineage (NCBI taxonomy): Bacteria > Pseudomonadati > Pseudomonadota > Alphaproteobacteria > Caulobacterales > Caulobacteraceae > Phenylobacterium > Phenylobacterium ferrooxidans. Next base: position 15,045 of record NZ_JAOTJD010000014.1, read on the forward strand.
CGGCGGAGAGCCCCCTGCCCACCGACGAGCCCCTGCGGCTGTTGAAGGGGGTCTATAACCGCTTCATGGCCGAACATGCCGGCGGCCAGGCCATCCCGATGACCCTGACCACCTATGCCGACTGCCCGCCGGGCTCGGGCCTGGGCAGTTCGTCGGCCCTGGTGGTGGCCATGGTGGAGGCCTTCCGGCGGTTCCTCGGGATCGAGATGACGCCGCACGCCGTGGCGGCCCTGGCCTATGACATCGAGCGCCGCGACCTCGGCCTGGCCGGCGGCCATCAGGACCAGTACGCCGCGGCCTTCGGTGGCCTGAACGTCATGCACTTCCATGCCGAAGACCGCGTGGACGTCGAGCCGGTGAGCGTCGATCCCACGGTGATGAAGGAGCTGGAGGCGTCCCTTGTCCTCTACTTCACCGGCGTGTCGCGGGAGTCGGCCTCGATCATCGAGGAGCAGACCGCCAACATGCGCGCCCAGGCTCCGGCCTCCCTGCAGGCGCTGCACGACATCAAGGCCAGCGCCTATGCGATGCGGCAGGCCCTGACGGCCGGCGACCTGCAGCGGTTCGGCCAGCTGCTGGATTCAGGCTGGGCGGCCAAGAAGCTGACAGCCACCAAGATGTCCTCGGCCCGGATCGACGAGGTCTATGCCGAGGCCAAGGCCTTCGGCGCCTTTGGCGGCAAGGTCTCCGGCGCCGGCGGCGGGGGCTTCATGATGTTCCTGATCGACCCCACCAAGCGCGATGGCTTGAAGCGCCTGCTCACCAACTTCGGCGGCGCGGCCCAGTCGGCGCGCTTCACCGGGACCGGCGTCGAATCCTGGGTGGTGCGGTGAGCCCGGAAAACCGACCAGCGCGAGACAGCCGGAAGTGGATGCCGGTTCCGGCGCCCGTCGCGCGCCAAAGCAAGAACCCAGAGCCTTTTGGAGAGGCTCGAATGTTTCCATTCGAGCCCAAAAGGCTCTAGAGCCGAGGCGTGAAAGAGCTTTCGAAATCCATCGTCCGGCGCATGGCCGACCCCAACTTCGCCCGACGCTGGTTCGTGGGCGAGGGCCTCGACATCGGCGGCAAGCCCGATCCCCTGTCTCTCTATGCGTCCTTCTTCCCCGCGCTCACCGGCGTGCGGATCTGGGACTGGGAGGACGGCGACGCCCAGCAGCTGGCCGGCCTGGCCCCCGAGAGCCTGGATTTCGTCCATTCCAGCCACTGCCTGGAGCATCTGGTGGACCCGCGCGAGGGTCTCGCCTCCTGGTTCCGGGTGCTCAAGCCCGGCGGCTTCCTGGTGGTGACCGTCCCCGACGAGGACCTCTATGAGCAGGGCGTCTTCCCCTCGACCCACAACCGCGACCACAAGTGGACCTTCACGGTGCTGAAGGCCCGCTCCTGGAGCGACAGGTCCATCAATCTGGTGGAGCTGCTGTCGGGCCTGGGCGAGGCCGCCGACATCGAGCGGCTGGTCCTGCTGAATTCCACCTTCCGCTATGACCTGCCGCGTTTCGACCAGACGCTCACCCCCATCGGCGAGTGCGGGATCGAGTTCGTGGTCCGCAAGCGCACCGCCCGCGAGCTGGCCTATGGCGGCCTGGTCCGCGACACTGTCCAGCCCTCGCCCGCCGAGCGCCGCCACTTCAACCAGTACCGCGCCGACCACGCGCACATGAAGACCAGCCCCCCGCCCTTCGAGGACGAGAGCGACCTCTAACCCATCGGGCGATTTCCATCCGATTTCGGCGGGAATCCCGGTCCCGCGCCACGCTTGCGCCGCAAAATGCGACCTGTTACCAGCGGCCTCGGTCGGGAGAGTTGATGCAAATCGCGGAACACATGCTGCGCACGGGTCGCCACGGGACCCTGCACGAGTTCGGCATGGCGTTCGCCGACCTCAAGGCGTCGACGAAGCGCATCGGCCTGGCCTGGTCCCTGGCCTGGCACGACATCGTCTCGCGCTACCGCGGCTCGATCCTCGGCCCCTTCTGGATCACCCTGTCCATGGGCCTGATGGTCCTGGGCATGGGCTTTCTCTACGCCGAGATCTTCAAGGTTCCGATCCAGCGGTACATGCCGTTCGTGGCGCTTGGCATCGTCTTCTGGGGCGTCATCGTCGGCGTCATCACCGAGGGCTGCGACACCTTCGTCCAGGCCTCCGGCATGCTCAGCCAGACCTCGCTGCCCATGTTCACCTTCGTCTGGCGCACGGTGCTGCGCAATCTGATCACCCTGGCCCACCACATGGTGATCGTGGTGGCGGTGCTGGTCTGGTTCGGCTTCTGGAAGGTGGCCAATGTGCCCATGGCGCTGCTGGGCCTGTTCCTGGTGCTGCTCAACGTCTCCTGGGCCAGCATGGCGGTGGGCATCGCCTCGGCTCGTTTCCGCGACGTGCCGCAGATTGTCGGTTCGATCATGCAGTTCGCCATGTTCATGACCCCGATCTTCTGGGAGCCGGGCCGCATGAGCGGCGGACGCGGCCACGCCCTGCTGGTGCTGAATCCCTTTTTCCACATGATCGACGGCATCCGCGCGCCCCTCATGGGCGGCGAGACCGGCTCGGGCACCTACCCGATCCTGGCCCTGCTGGCGGTGGTGGGATGGCTCGGCGTCTTCACCGTCTTTACCCTGACGCGGCGCCGGATCGTCCACTACCTATGAAGGGTCCGCAGGTCTCCATCACGGTCAGCGACCTGACCATGCGCTTCCCCGTCTACGGGGTGGACGCCAAGTCGCTGAAGAAGAGCCTGGCGACGGTCACCGTGGGCGGCCGGCTGGGCTCCTCGCTCACCGGCGCCACCGAGGTCACGGCGCTCTCCAAGGTCAATATCAAACTCAAGGCCGGCGACAGGCTGGGGCTGATCGGCCACAACGGCTCGGGCAAGACCACCCTGCTCCGGGCCCTGTCGGGCGCCTATGAGCCGGACGAGGGCCAGATCGAAATCCACGGCCAGATCGCCTCCCTGCTGGACCTCAACCTCGGCATCGATCCGTCGGCCACCGGCCTGGACAATATCCGCCTGCGGGGCCGCATCGCCGGCCTGAGCGCCCGCGAGATCGAGGACAAGCTGGAGGAGATCGGCGAGTTCACCGGTCTTGGCCCCTTCCTGGCTATGCCGCTGAAGACCTATTCCGCCGGCATGCAAGCCCGCCTGGCCTTCGCCGTGGCCACCGCCGTGGACGCCGACGTCCTGCTGATGGACGAATGGATCGCCGTCGGCGACGCGCAGTTCCAGAAGATCGCCCACAAGCGGCTGCTGTCGCTGATGGAGCGGGCCGGCATCCTGGTGCTGGCGTCGCACGACATCGACCTGATCCGCCTCTATTGCAACAAGGTCATGGTGATGAAGGGCGGCGTCGCCTCCCCCGTCACCCATGTGAAGAACCTGGACGACCTGCTCGCCGACGCCTGACGCGAGGGCGGGCGACTGCTAGACAAGCTCTCTCAAGGGCCGGGCGCTAAGTATCTTGGACGTCGTCTTCACCATCGTTTCGCGCAACTACGCGGCCCAGGCGGCCACGCTGATGGAAAGCCTCGCCGTGGCCGAACCGGGGGTCGGCCGGGTGGTCATCGCCACCGATGGCCCCATGGCCTTCGCCGATCCGGGCGTGCGGGTGATCGAGGCCGGCACCCTCGTCCCCAAGTTCGCGGCCATGTGCGCCTATTACGACGCCCTGGAGCTGAACACCGCGGTCAAGCCGCATGTCTTCCGCGCCCTGCTGGCGCAGGCCGGGGTGAGCTCGGTGGTCTATCTGGACCCCGACATCTACGTCTACCGGTCGCTCGCCGAGGTCCGCGAGGGCCTGGCCCGCGCGCCCCTGGTTCTCACCCCGCACATGACCCGCCCGCTGCGCGGGAACGCCAACCCCAATGACCTCGTCATCCTGACCTCGGGCGCCTACAACCTCGGCTTCATGGCGGTGCGCGACGAGCCGCAGATCGAGGCCCTGCTGGACTGGTGGGCGGAGAAGCTGGAGTTCGACTGCCGGGTCGATTTCGCGGCGGGGCTCTTCACCGACCAGAAGTGGATGGACCTGGCGCCCGGCCTGGTGAGTGACCTGGCCCTGCTTCGTACGCCCGCCCTCAACCTCGCCTATTGGAACCTCGAGGGCCGAGAGGTCTCCCGCGAAGCTGACGGCTGGCGGGTGGATGGCGAGAGCCTGGGATTCTTCCACTTCTCGGGCTTCGATCCGGCCCGGCCCGAACTGCTCTCCAAGCACCAGGACCGCATCAAGGTCGCGCCCGGTTCCGCCCTGGCCGACCTCCTGAAGGACTATGCGGGCGCCATGCTGCGCAACGGCCACGCAGCCGCCAAGACCACTCCTTACGGCCACCGCGCCTTCCCGTCCGGGCGGTTGGTGACGCCGCAGGAACGTCGCCGGATGCTGCAGGCCGCGCGGACCGGAGAGGCCTTCGGCGGCGGCCTGACCCCGGCGGCGCAAGCCTGGCTGGACGTCCCCGCCGACGGCGCGGCCCGCCTGCCGCTCACGCCGCCGGAAGGTCCCTGGCTGGGATCCTCCGCCGACCTCACCGCCTGGCTGAGGGCCCACCCCGCCGACGCCCTCGCCGCGATGCTGGCGGCCCGCAAGGACCTGCGCGACCGCTTCGCCTCAGACGACAAGGGCCTGCGCGCCTGGCTGCTGGGCCCCGAGGCCCTGGCCGGCCGCTTTGACGCGCGCCTGCTGCCCACCGACGTCCTGGACCCGGGGCTGGTGGCCCGCGCGGCCCGCTATGGCGTGGGCGAGGCGCCGGACGCCCGCCTGCAAGTGGCGGCCTATGGGCTGGCCGACCGCGCCGGTTGGCCGCACGGACTGACCGATCCCGGCCTCGAGGCGCCCGTGTCTCAGCTCGCCAGGGGCCTGCCCTTTCCCCGACTGTTCCTGGCCATCTGGGAGGACCGCGGCGACCTGCAGCGTCTGTTTCCCCTGGCCAGCTTCCGACAGCGCTTCGCCTTCCTGCGCTGGCTGATCGGCGGGGGCCTCGCCGAGGTGGGCATAGACCTCTCCGCCCTGCCCGCCGGCGTCCGCGGCCACCCCGTCTTCCAGCTCGCCCGCCTCACCGTGCGCCACCCGCCCACCGTTGCGCGCCGCATTGCCGCCACCGGCGCCTGCGAGACCCTGGTGGTGATGGAACGATGGACCGACACCGCGGCCGCGCCGGTCTTCGAGGCCGCCAACACCAGCTTCAAGACAGCCTCCGGCGAGCCTTCCCCGCCCCCCACTCAGGTCGGCCAGGTGGTGTTCCAGACCGCGCCTGGCCTCGTCCCCGCCGACGCCATCGCCCTGCTGGCCCATGGCGTCTCCTGGCGGTCGGCGCGCCGATGAGCCCCGTCGCCACCGCGCGCCGCGTCTGGCGCGGCCTGGTTCCGGAAGGCCTGCGCCGGACCGCCCAGCCCCTGTTGGCCAAGGCGCTCTCGGCCTATGTCCGATCCTCCGCCCGGGCTCCGCACGCCGCCGACACGGTTGGCGGACCGATCCGGGTGGTGGGCTTCCTCGAGGGGTCCCACGGCATCGCCGCCTCGGCCCGCCTCGCCGTCCGCGCCTTCGAGGCCCTGGGCGTGCCGGTGGAGACCATCGATGTCTCCGAGGCCCAGCTGGACTGGATCGGCAAGGCCGGCCCCGCCCCCGCGCCCGGTCCCTGGATCTTCCATCTCAACGCCCCCGAGTTGCTGGCGGCCCTGGCCTATCTCGGCCCCAAGCGCGTGCTGGGCCCGCGCTACGGCTACTGGGCCTGGGAGCTGCCCAGGGCGCCCGACGTCTGGCTCCGGGACGCAGGCCTGGTGGATGGCGTCTGGGCGCCCAGCAGCTACACGGCGCGCGCCCTCGAGGGCGCAGCCGCGCCGGTGAGGGTCGTGCCCCATCCTCTGTTCCTCGAAGACTACCGCGACATCGTCCCGGCCCCGCGCACGGCGGAATTCCTCGCCGTCAGCCTGTTTGACTTCAACTCCGCCGCCGCCCGGAAGAACCCTGACGGGGTCATCTCCGCCTTCGCCCAGGCCTTCGGCGAAGACCCCACCGTCCGCCTGCTGATGAAGACCCAGAACGGCCACCTCTTCCCCGACCACCTCGCGCGCCTGCGCCGCCTGGCCCCGCCCAATGTGACCATCGAGGACGCCGTCTGGCCCTACGCCCAGGTGAAGAGCCTGATCGCCGGCGCCGACGTGCTGATCTCTCTCCACCGCGCCGAGGGGTTCGGCCTGACCCCGGCCGAGGCCATGGCGATGGGGACGCCAGTCATCGCCACCGGATGGTCCGGCAATCTCGACTTCATGGACGCAAATAGCGCCATGCTGATCCCCTTCCACCAGATCCCGGTGCAGGACAGCCAGGGCATCTATGCCGGTCAGACCTGGGCCGACCCCGACACCGCCGCCGCCGCCGAGGCCCTGCAACGCCTGCGCACCACGCCCGAGCTGGGCCGCCGGCTGGCGGAGAACGGACGGCGCATGGTGGGGGAGCGGCTCTCGCCCCAGGCCTGGTTCACCACCCTGCCCGATCCGGTGAAGCGGGCCGCCATGGCGGCGATCCGGAGCTAGTCTTTCACCGGCTTGCCGACGCTCAACAGGGTCAGGACCGCCACCCCGCCCACCAGCACCACCGGGACCATGGACTGGAACACCTGGTCGGCGCTGTACCCCGCCCCGCGCAGTTCGCCGGCGATCAGGGGGCCGGCGATGGACCCCAGGCGCCCCACCGCGATGGCCGCCCCGGCGCCGGCGGCCCGGACATGGACGGGGTAGTAGATGGGCGCGAGCGCGTAGAGAACATAGAGTCCCCCCACCACCGTGAAGCCCGCCGCGGCGGCGAAGCCGAAGATCGCCGGCAGGGCCGTGGCCTGGGCCAGGCCGTACATGGCCCCGGCCAGCACCAGGAACACCGCCAGCAGCGGCCAGCGGAATCCGACCCGGTCCGCCAGCCAGCCCAGCAGCAGGGCGCCGATCACGCTGAAGGCGTTGAACCATAGGGACGCCGCGGCGCCATCGGCGGCGGTGAAGCCCTTGGCCACCACCAGGGTCGGCAGCCAGTTGAGCAGCAGGTAGGTGACCAGCAGGTTCAGGCCGAACACGATCCAGATCAGAAAGGTGGTGACCGCGCGGCGCTCAGAGAACAGTCCCCGGGCTAGGCCGCGGTCGGCGGCGGGATCATGCTCGGGCCGGGTCTCCGGCAGCAGCCGCAGGATGACCGGGACCAGCAGCAGCGGCAGGGCGCCGCCGATCAGGAAGATCATCCGCCAGTCGACGGCCTCGCCGCCGTGACTGGCCAGCAGGGAGACCAGGGCCCCGCCCGCCGGCAGGCCGCAGAACATGCTGGTGGTGGTGGCCGCCCGTTTCGAGGGCGTGCTGATCTCGGTGGCGATGGCGATCAGGTTGGGCAGGGCCCCGCCGAAGCCGATGCCGGTGAGCAGGCGGGCCACCGTCAGGGTCTCGAAGCTGTTGGCGAAGGCCGTCGCCACCGAGAACAATCCGAAAGCCGCCACCGAGACCGCCAGCACCGGCTTGCGTCCCACCCGGTCGGCGAACCAGCCGCCGGTGATGGCGCCCATGACCAGCCCGATCATCGCCGCGCTGCCGGCCCACCCCATCTGTCCGGGGTTGAGCCCCAGTTCGGGCGCCATGTGCGGCGCCGAGACCCCGAAGGCCTGGATGTCGTAGCCCTCCAGGGCCGCGATGCAGAAGCAGATGGCGACGATGAAGCCCGGGCTCAGACGCTTGCCGGCGGTCATGGCCGATTCCCCCGTATTGTTCACCAGTGGCAGAAAGCCCGAAGGCCGCGTCACGCGCCAGTGGAGAAGTTCGACCAGACGTCGCCAGCGCCGGGCAGCGAATTTCGGGCGCAAGACTGGAGGGGTGCTCGGCCTCGTCAAGGCTTGGTTTGACGAACGAGTGATCAGGTATCGCGGTCTAGGAACCTTGTGGCCGCGAGGCCGCGGAGGCGGCCGGAGCAGCGGGGGGGCCGCTCCGGCCTGAAGCGCGACGGGATGGTGGAGCCCACTGTCACGCTCCAACCCTCAGGGATTGGGACCTGGCCGCTATTGCGGCATCTCGTTGCCGACCTTGTCGAAGGTGCCACCGACCTTTTCCCCCAGCACGGACATGGAGGCGATAAGGACGACCGCGATCAGGGCTGCGATCAGGCCATACTCGATGGCCGTGGCGCCAGAGTCGTCGGCGATGAAGCGTTTCAGGAATTGGGTCATGCACACCTTCCCCTTCTGGGAGCGTCAGCGGACCCATGCCCGTGACACGATGGCGCAACTTGCCCGGACAAGTTGAAGCAACCCTTTCCAATCACCCTTAAGAGGCGAGTAAGGTTGTGCCTCGACCCCGGCTCTTAACGGGTTTGAAGGTCTGTTCGGCCTAGGAACAGGGCCGAACAAGGAGAGGGAGCCGACATGGCCACCCGCGCATCCAGCTTCCACCGGCACGCGACCGATCATTTCGAGCCGCAGGATACCGACGACGACCCCCATGCTCAGCGTCGCATGCGCGGCCAGCTTGAGCAGATCGACTATACGGCCTTCGCCTCCAACAAGGAGGTGATCGGCGCGGTGCTCGGACATGCCGACGCCCAGAAGTTCCAACGAATGGCGGTGGCCGCCGCCATGGCCCGCGCCCAGTGGGTCAAGGAGGCCCTGGCCTTGAGCGAGGCCATAAGCCCCAGCCACGAACAGATCTCGCGCCTGGGCCGTCTGCGCCAGGCCTATGAGGAGCTGGCGGAGGCGTATGAAGCCATGCGCCGTATGGTCGAGCGCGGCTATCTCCCCTATCAGGCCCCGGCCAAGCCCCCGGCCCGATGACCGACGGGCGGCGGGCCAGCCGCCCGGCCTGACCGGCGGCGCCGCGCGTCCGGCGGAGCGCCGCACAGACTGATTTCCTTAAGGCCCGCTTCACCCGGCGCCCGTAGAATCAGCAGGTGTCCAGTCAGGCCGCGCCATGAAGGTCGCACCCCTAGGAACGATCCCCACCGCCGCACAGGTGCCGGCGCTTACCCCCGTGCGCCCGGTCACCCGCGTTCAGGGCGGCCAGCTGCTGCGCGAGATGCAGCGCGCCGTGGAGGCCGACGCGGTCGATCCGGCCCAGCCGGTCGAGGGGCCGACGCGGGTCGGGGCGCCCAAGTCCTCCACCCAGCCAGGCCTCGCGCCGCTCCTGCCCCAGACCCCGGCCCAGGCCACGGCCCAGGCCCTTCGCACCGCCCTGACCCGTCAGAGCGGCTTGGCGCCCCTGATGGCCGATCTCAACCAGGCCCTGCGCGCCCAGGTCCTCTCCCCTCCGGCCCGGGCCGCCGCCATGCAGATGCTAACCCAGCTGGTCCCACTGGACCCCGAGGTGCGGGGCGCCGATATCAAGCGGGCGCTGAAGACATCGGGACTGTTCCTGGAAGCCAACCTCGCGTCCGATCCTGAGACCTCGCCGCTGGGCGGCGACCTCAAGGCCGCCCTGCTGGTCCTGCGCCAGGCGTTGGGCCCCGCCACTCGACGCCCGCCCGGCGCCACCCCTCGGCCGCCCTATGGGGGCGCGCCGACCTCCGCCCAGAAGGCGGCCATGCCCAGCCTGCCGCTGAACGCCAGCGCCGCCGCCATCGGCGAGGCCTTGGCCGCCGAGACGCAAGGCGCCCTGGCCCACCTGGATCTGCTGCAGCTGGCCTCCTTGCCCGAACCGGATAAGCCGGGCGAGCCCACCCGCTGGATGTTCGAGACGCCGCTGCAGACCCCCCAGGGACCTGGCGTGGCGCAGTTCGAGATCAGCCGCGACAGCCAGGGCCGCGCCCGCGACGAGGAGCGGGAGCCTCTGTGGCGGGCCCGATTCTCGGTCGACTTCGAGCCGGTGGGCCCTATCGACGCCCAGGTGGCCTTCGACGGCGACCTGGCCCGCGTCAGCCTCTGGGTCCTGCGCCCCGACGCGGCCGAGCGCCTGCGCGCCGCCCAGCCCGTGCTGGCCCAGGCCCTGGCGGCCGCCAATCTGCAGCTGGAGCTGGCCGTCCATTCGGGACCGCCGCCCGCGCCCACCACCAGCTCCGGGCGCCTGTTGGACCAGTCGGCATGAATAACGACCGCCGCCTCGCCGTCGCCCTGAAGTATGACGCCCCAGGCACGCCCCGGGTGGTGGCCGCTGGCCGCGGCCTGGTGGGAGAGCGGATCATCGCGGCCGCGGAGGCGCATGGCGTCCCCCTGGAGCACAACCCCCTGCTGGCCGAAGCCCTCTCCAAGGTCGAGGTCGACAGCGAAATCCCGGAGCGCCTGTTCGTGGCGGTGGCCGAGATCCTCGCCTTCCTGATGCGCGAGGGTCCCTCGCCAGAGGCCTGAGGGGCTTGCAGCCGACCGGCTCATTCCATCTAAGCCTGGGAGCTCCAGCAACATCGGCTGCTCCCACGCGTTGGGCGCGCGGAGGACCTCATGCGACTGTCGATCCAGGCCGACCTGACCTATAGCTTCGATCGGCCCTGCGAGGTTCTTTTGCTGCTGGAGGCCGCCCGGGCTCCGGACCAGGCGATCCATTCCGAGCGCCTCACCATAACACCCGCCACCGAGATCGCCCGTCTGGACGACTCGGTCACCGGTGAGCGCCGTGCGGTCTTCACCGCGCACGGGGAGGTGACCATCGCCTACACCGCCAATGTTGAGCTGCTGGCCCGCGCGTCGGACCTGAAGGGATGCGCCGCCACCGCCATCCGTGACCTGCCCGGCGAGGCCCTGCGCTACCTGCGCGCCAGCCGCTACTGTCCTTCCGACCGCTTCGAGGCCTTCGTCGCGGAGGAATTCGGCAAGCTCGATGGCGGCGACAAGGTCGCCGCCATCGTCGACTGGATCGGCGGACACCTCACCTATGAAGTCGGCGCCAGCGACGCCATGACCACCGCGATGGACACCTTCGTCGACCGCGCCGGTGTCTGCCGTGACTTCGCCCACCTGGCCATCAGCCTGTGCCGCGCCGCCGACATCCCGGCCCGCGCCGTCAGCGCCTATGCCTGGAAGCTGGAGCCGCCGGACCTGCACGCGGTGGCCGAGGTCTATCTGGGGGGCCGTTGGCGGCTCATCGACGCGACAGGCCTGGCGCCCATCGACGGCCTGGTGCGGGTCGCCACGGGCCTGGACGCCGCCGACATCGCCTTCATGACCATCTTCGGCAGGGCCAACCTGATCTCTCAGAGTTTCACCGTCGGGAAGATCTAGGAATGACCCTGGACGCCATCGTCATCGGCGCCGGACCGGCCGGACTGGCCGCCGCAATCTACCTGGCCCGGTTCCGCCGCCAGGTCCTGGTGCTGCACGACGGCGACAGCCGGGCCGCCTGGATCCCCCGCAGTCACAACCATCCGGGCTTTCCGGGCGGGATCGTCGGGGTGGACCTGCTCGACCGGACGCGCCGCCAGGCCGAGGCGTTCGGGGCGCGGATCGAGGAGGCCCAGGTCACCGGGCTCTGCGTGGACGGCGCCGGCTTCACCGTCAACACGGCCGACCGGTCCCTGTCGGCCAGGTCGGTCATCCTGGCCACCGGGGTCGTCGACCGCCTGCCGGAACTGCCCGGCGTGGAGGCGGCGGTGCGTCGATCCCTGGTCCGCATCTGCCCGATCTGCGACGGTTTCGAGGTGACTGGCCAGGCCGTGGCGGTGATCGGTGACGGCCCCCTGGGCGCGGGCGAAGCCCTCTTCCTGCAGACCTATTCCGACGACATCACCCTGATCCATACCGGCGCCGCCGGAGACCTGCCGGACGGCGAGCGCCAAGGTCTGGCCAAGGCGGGCGTCCGCCTGATCGAGGCGCCGATCCAGGAGGTCACCCTCGACCACGACCGGTTGAGCGCCCTGGCCTTCACCGAACAGGGCAAGCTGGAATTCGATGCGGTCTACACCGCGCTGGGGGTTGATCCGCGTACGGACCTCGCCATCCAGGCCGGCGCCCAACGTTGCGACGATGGACGCCTGATCGTCGACGACCACCAAGAGACCACTGTGCCCGGCCTCTATGCGGCCGGAGACCTGGTCCGCGGCCTCAACCAGATCAGCACCGCCCAGGGAGAGGCCGCGATCGCCGCCACCGCGCTGCACAATCGACTGCGGGAAATGTCGGCGAAATAGCCGCCAACTCACCGAACAAGACTCTTTGCTGCATTGCAGCAACGATCCATGCTGCGCCTGCGTTGGATTCCTGTCAGCCTCCTGTGGCTGGCCTGAAAGGTTCGACATGCGTCCTCTCTCCGACACCCTGATGCGGATGACCGCCTTCCGAGAAGCCGGGGCGGCCATCGGTTCTCGCGCCGGTTCCGACCGGCTGAGCGAGCTCACCGGTTTTGGCGGCAATCCGGGCGGCCTCCGCGCCCTGGCCTATGTCCCGCCCGGCCTGCCAAAGGGTGCGCCCCTGGTCGTGGTGCTGCATGGCTGCACCCAGAGCGCGGCTGAATACGACCTGGGCTCGGGTTGGTCGGCCATGGCCGACGCCGCGGGTTTCGCCGTCCTGTTCCCCGAGCAGGCGCGCGCCAACAATTTCAACCTCTGCTTCAACTGGTTCGAGCCCGGCGATGTCCGGCGCGGCAAGGGTGAGGCGGCGTCCATTCGCCAGATGATCGAGGCGATGATCGGCCAGCACGGCCTCGACCGCCGCCGGGTCTACATCACCGGCCTCTCGGCGGGCGGCGCCATGGCCAGCGTGATGCTGGCCACCTACCCGGAGGTGTTCGCCGGCGGCGCGGTGATCGCGGGCCTGCCCTACGGGGTCGCCGCCTCCGTGCCCGAGGCCTTCGACGCCATGCGGGGCCACGGCGGTCCCGGCGAGGCCGCCTTGCCGGCCAAGGTGCGCAAGGCCAGCCAGCACAAGGGCCCCTGGCCGAGCATCTCGATCTGGCATGGCTCCGCCGACCACACGGTCAGCCCGTCCAACGGGGAGGCGGTGCTCAGCCAATGGCGCGGCGTCCACGACCTGGATCCCGACCCCAGTCACACCGAAGTGGCGGCCGGACACACCCGCCGCGTCTGGCGGGACGCCAAGGGCCGCGCCCTGCTGGAGCACAACCTCGTGGCCGGCATGGGCCATGGCGTGCCGTTGAAGCCGGACGGGTCCGCCGGCGGCGGCGTGAGCGGCGCCTACATGCTGGACGTCGGCGTCGCCTCCACCCGCGACATCGCCGCTAGCTGGGGCTTGATCCATGAGGCGGAGGCCGCCGTCGCGCCGCGTCCGGTCGAGGCGCCGCGCGCCGTCCGCAAGCCGGCCCCGCGCAAGCCGGCCCAGGCCGCGCCCGTCCTCCCCAACGTGTCGGCCATCGGCAAGGTGATCGAGGACGCTCTGCGCACCGCAGGCCTGATGAAGTAGCCGCCCGCGCCGCCGCCACCGGGCATATAGTCCACAATATAGACCATTCGGACGCAGCGCCCCGCTCAGACTAGGCTTACCTCTTCATCCGGCGCCTGAACCTGAGTCGCCGACGGAGGGGCTGATGCTGATCCTGTTGGGGGTGGCGGTTGTGGTGGCGGGCTTCGCCGCCGGGTTCAATCCGCTGCTGGTGGTGATGGTCTCGGCCGTCCTCACCGGCATGGCCGCGGGGCTGTCGCCGCTCGAGGTCCTGGCCGCCTTCGGCAAGGCCTTCAACGAAAACCGCTATGTCAGCGCCGCCCTGCTGGTCCTCCCCGTCATCGGGGTGCTGGAGCGGGCGGGCCTGCAGGAGCGCGCGCGCGCCCTGATCGCCGGCTTCAGGAGCGTGACCCTTGGCCGCCTGCTGATCGGCTACCTGCTGTTTCGCCAGGTCACCTCGGCGCTCGGCCTGACCTCCATCGCCGGCCACGCCCAGACCATCCGGCCCATCGTCGCCCCCATGGCCGAGGCCGCCGCCGAGAGCGAGGCGGGCGAACTCCCGGACGAGGCCCGCCAGGAGGTGCGGGCCATGGCCGCGGCCACCGACAACATCGGCCTGTTCTTCGGCGAGGACATCTTCCTGGCCATCGGCTCCATCCTGCTGATGGTGGGCTTCCTGGCCCAGAGCGGCATCGTCGTCGAGCCCCTGCAGCTGTCGATCTGGGCCATCCCGACAGCCATCGTCGCCTTCGCCATCCACACGCTCCGGCTGGTGCTCTTCGAGCGCAGGCTGAAGGGGCGCGGAGCATGATCAAGCTCGGCTTCGTCTACCTCCTGGCGGGTCTGGTGTTCGCCGCCTTCGCGGTGCTCAGCGCGCGGGACGCCACCAATCCCAAGCGCTGGATGAACACCGGCTTCTGGGGTCTGTTCGCGGTCAGCTTCCTTGTGGGCGACTGGCTGGGAGACCTCGGCAACGGGGTGCTGGTGCTCTGCATGGCCCTGATCTCGGGCCTCGGCGGCCTGGGGCGCGGGGAGCCCGACGGCTCGCCCGAGGCCCGCAAGCTGTCGGCGGAGAGATGGGGGAACAGGCTCTTCATCCCCGCCCTGGTGATTCCCGCCACCGTCCTGATCGGAACCCTGGGTCTGCAGCACGTTTCCATCGGTGACCTGCCCCTGTTCCAGGCCAAGCAGGCGACCCTGATCTCCCTGGCGCTCGGAGCCGTGCTCGCGGTGATCACCGCGCTCATCCTGCTGCGCCAGCCGGTCATCAGCCCCCTCCAGGAAGGCCGCAGGCTGATGGACACCGTGGGCTGGGCCGCGCTCCTGCCGCAGATGCTGGCTGCGCTCGGCGCGGTCTTCGCCCTGGCCGGCGTCGGCAAGGTGGTGGGCGACCTGGTGACGGCCTGGATCCCCATGGACGGACACCTCGCGGCTGTGGCCGTCTACTGCCTGGGCATGGCCCTGTTCACGATCGTCATGGGCAACGCCTTCGCCGCCTTCCCGGTGATGACCGCGGGGGTCGGCCTGCCGTTCCTGATCGTCAAGTTCGGCGGCGACCCGGCCGTCGTCTGCGCCATCGGCATGCTGTCGGGGTTCTGTGGGACCCTGATGACGCCCCTGGCCGCCAACTTCAACATCGTGCCCGCCGCCCTGCTGGAACTGAAGGATCGCCACGCGGTGATCCGCGCCCAGATCCCCACGGCCGCCCCCCTGCTGCTCGCCAACATGGTGCTGATGTATGTCCTCGCCTTCCGCTGAGATGACCGCCGAGATCGCGTCGCGCTTCGCCCGCATCGCGCTGGGCCATGTCGCCCGCGAATATCCCAACAAGATGGACCACGTCCTCGATGGGCCCGGCGACGCCGTGGGACCCCGCGCCCTGCATCCCATATTTTTCGGCAGCTTCGACTGGCACTCCTGCGTGCACGGCTACTGGACGCTCGCCACCCTGCGCCGCCTGCACCCGGAAATCCCCGAGGCCGCCGCCATCGACGACCTGTTCGCCGGCGCCTTCACCCCCGACAAGGTCGAGGCCGAGCGGGCCTATCTGGACCGACCCTCCAGCCGCGGCTTCGAACGCCCCTATGGCTGGGCCTGGCTGCTGATGCTGCAGGCCGAGTTGATCCGCCACGACGATCAGGTCTGGGCCCGTCGCCTGGCCCCGCTGGCTGAAGCCTTCGCCGAACGGTTCCGCAGCTACCTGCCCAAGGCCACCTATCCGGTGCGAACTGGCGTCCACAATTCCACGGCCTTCGCCCTGGCGCTCGCGGCCGACTACGCCAGCGGCACGGAAGATGTGGCCCTCGAAGGTCTGCTACGGGACACGGCCAGGGGCTGGTACGGCGGCGATCGCAACGCCGCGGCCTGGGAACCCTCCGGCGACGACTTCCTGTCCCCGACCCTGATGGAGGCCGAGGCCATGCGGCGGCTGCTGCCTGTCGTGGAATTCCGCACCTGGTTCGCGGGCTTCCTGCCGGACGCCGCCAAGGGGCTGCCCGCCACCCTGTTCACCCCCGCCACGGTCAGCGACCGCAGCGATGGGAAGATCGCCCATCTGGATGGCCTGAACCTCAGCCGCGCCTGGTGCTGGCGAGCGATCTCGGAGAGCCTCGATCCGGACAATCACCTGCGCGCGGCGGCCCACGCGGCGGCCGACCGCCACTTGGCGGCCAGCCTGCCCCACGTGGCGGGCGACTATATGGGCGAGCACTGGCTGGCCAGCTTCGCCCTGCTGGCCCTGACCGCCTAGACCTGCCTGAGGATACGTCTGAGCGCCGCCACCATCTGGCGGCGGTGGACCGGGCGAACTCGGCCCCTAAGCACCACAGCCGACACACAAAACCAGATCACGACAGTGGCCCGAATTGGGCGTAAAGCTTGGCGGTTGGCCGCTTTCGCGGTCGAACGCAAAGAATCCTGGCGTCCGGGATCGGACCTGCTTTCGCTCATGCCGACCTCCCTGCAGGGAATCGAAGACGCGCAGACGCTCGCCCAGGCGATCGTGGACACGATTCACGAGCCGCTGCTGGTCTTGGACGCCGAGTTCCGGGTCCTGGCCGCCAGCCGGTCCTTCTACGCCATCTTCCAGGTCGATCCCGAGCACACCATAGGCCGGCCGCTCTACTGGCTCGGCGATGGGCAGTGGAACATCGCGGCCCTGCGGGTGCTGCTGGAGACCATCATTCCCGAGCGAGTGGCCATGGACGGGTTCGAGGTCGAGCATGACTTCCCAGGCCTGGGCGCGCGCACCATGCTGCTCAACGCTCGCAAGGTGATCTATGAGCGTAGCGCCAACACCACCATCCTGCTGGCCTTCACGGACATCACCGCGCGCCGCGCGATCGAGCGCGAGAAGGAGGAGCTTCTCGAGCGCACCGAGGACCTGCTGGCCCAGCAGCAGACCCTGTTGCAGGAGATGCAGCATCGGGTCGCCAACAGCCTACAGATCATCGCCAGCATCCTGATGATCAAAGCCCGCGCCGTGACGTCCGAAGAGACCCGCCAGCACCTGAGCGACGCCCACCAGAGGGTGATGTCGGTGGCCGAGGTTCAGGCTCATCTTCACGCCTCGGGCGGCGTCGAACGCATCGAGGTGGGGGGCTATCTCACCAAGCTGTGCGCCAGCCTGGCCAAGTCGATGATCGGCGAGGACCGGCCGATCATCCTGGAGGTTGTCGCCGACGAGGGTGAGATCGGCTCCGACAAGGCCGTCAGTATCGGCCTGATCGTCACCGAACTGCTGATCAATGCGGTGAAGTACGCCTTCCCGGCCGGCACGCCCGACGCCCAGGTGATGGTGACCTACACGAGCGCCGGCGACGGTTGGACCCTCACCGTGGCCGACAATGGCGTGGGCAAGACTCCGGACGCCGCGCCGGGCAAGCACGGCGGTCTCGGCACGGTGATCGTGGACGCCCTGGTCAAGCAGCTGGGCGCGACCATGAAGGTTCAGTCGGTTGGAGGGGTAAGCGTCTCCATCACCCACGCCGCCTCAGTCTTGCTCCCCCAGGCCGCCTGACGCCTACTTCTGGCGGGCGTCATAGGCCTCGAAGCCGCCGCCCTCGCGGGCCAGCTTCACCAGCAGGGCGGCCGGCTTGCGCTCAAGGCGGCCGCGCCGTCTAGCACGCAGCAAGACGCCGCCCGCATGACACGGGCGGCGCCGCATCCTTCTCAGGCCTACTTCTTCTTGGCGGCCTGGACCTCGATCTCCGACAGCATGCCCGGCGCTACGAGGGCCGCCACCTGCATGGTGACCCGGGCCGGCTTGTTGGGCTGCTCGGCGGTCCCGAAGAACTGCTTGTAGGCCTCCATCATGCCGGCGAAGTCCATGCCGCCGCCCTTGGCGGGATCACCGACCAGATAAACGCGCATCATCACCACGTCGCCCATGGTGTAGCCCTGACCCTTCAGGACATCCTCGATGCGCTTCAGGACGCCAATGGTCTGGGTCTTGGTGTCGCCGAACTGCACCGGGGTCCCGGCGGGCGCGCCGGGGTTCAGCGGCGGCGGAGTCATGCCGCTGACATAGATGGTGTCGTAGCCAGCGGGCACGACGGCGGCCTGCAGGATGGCGCTGGTGGGGGCGCCCACCCGCACGATGCCGTCAGCGGCGGCGGCGGGCGCGGCGGCGGCGGCCAGCACAGGCAGGAGGGCGGCCAGGATCAGTCTGCGCATTTGGAGGTCTTCCTTCATGTGGGCGCCGGCGGGCGGCGAGGCGTGGCCACCTTGGGTCAGGCGGGCGGTGATGTTCAAGCCATGCCCTTGGCCGGGCGGCGCGATCTGATCCTTTGGCAGGGCCCAAATCGCTCGGAAAATGTCCTGCCTGATTAAACCGCAAGCACGAACCGCTGAGTTACTTAGCAGTTATCGCGACCCACCTCACGGCCAGATTAGGTCTTCACCCAGTCTCTGACTGGCAATTTGGCGCTCGCCATCGATTCCGTGCCCGAATATCGCGCACCATATGCGCCGAACACCCAAAATATGACGACATGTAGACTCCTCGGCCTCGTCGCGTTGACAGCAAAAAGGATTCGTGTGGACCTCTTACTGTCAGATGAATTTCCCGGAAGACGTCGCTGGGACGAGTTTTTGACGTGATATAAAATAAGAACACGATGAGGAAACGTTTCACGCGGGCGATCTCAATTTACGCGTGATTTTATCGGCATGAGTGTCTTCTTTTTAGATTATGACTCTGATGCGGCCATCTAGTACGGGCGTCTCGCGGCCTTCTGCGCGGATATTGAGTAAAACACACCAACAATTCTGGGCGAATACCGGAGACCAAGGGCCACAGCCCATCTCCGGAGCGTCCGTCAACATCCCGGCGCCTGAGCACACAGGCGTGCGGGGAACCTTGCGGCCGACTTCAGCCGCAACTGAACGAGGGGGCCTACCAATATGAAATCCACAACCCGCAACGCATGGCTGGCGAGCGTCTCGCTGGCTTCCGTCCTGATCGCTGGGGCCGCGTCCGCCCAGACCCTGGCCGCCGGGGCGGCGGAGGTCGACGAGGTCATCGTCACCGGCACGCGCCAGACCGGCCTGAAGGTGGAAGACAGCGCCGCGCCGGTCCAGGTGGTCGACACCGCCGCCCTGACCCGGACCGGTCAGACCGACCTGCGCGTCGGCCTGGCCAACCTGGTGCCCTCCTTCAACGCCCAGGCCTTCGGCGGCGACACCGCCAACCTGACCCTGTCGGCGCGCCTGCGGGGGCTGTCGCCCAACCACGCCCTGGTGCTAATCAACGGCAAGCGCCGACACACCACCGCCAACTTCGCCGTGCTGTCGGGCGCCTATCAGGGCGCGGCGGCCACCGACCTCAGCTTCATCCCCATGGCCTCCATCGGCCGCATCGAAGTGCTGACCGACGGCGCCGCGGCCCAGTACGGCACCGACGCCATCGCCGGCGTCATCAACGTCATCCTCAAGAAGAACAACGAAGGCGGCTCCATCTCCGCCACCGGCGGCGAGTACATCGACGAGGGCGGCAAGACGGCCGCGATCTCGTTCAACATCGGGACCGCGCCCACCGAGAACAGCTGGCTGAACCTCACCGCCGAGACCAAGTACCACGGCTTCTCCAACCGCGGCCTGCCCGACCAGCGCGTTTTCAACCCGGCCAGCCCTAGCTACTCGGCGGCGCACTTCGCCGTCGAAAGCAAAATCCCCGGCTTCCCCAACCTCAATCTGATCTCGGGCGACGCCGAGTACCGGCTGAGCAACCTGGCCTACAACGCAGGCGTCGACATCACCGATGACCTGGAAGTCTATTCCTTCGCCTCCTACGGCCACAAGGACGCCTCGGCCTACGAGAACTATCGCCGCTACAACCGCGTCACCGGCCGGATGGGCGCCACTGACCGCCCCTATCCCCAGGGCTTCAGCCCGCGCGAACGCATCATCGAGGACGACTATGCCGGCACCATCGGCATCTCCGGCGTCGTCGGCGGCTGGAATTTTGATCTGAGCTCCACCTACGGGGTCGATGACATCGAGGTCCGCGTCGAGGACTCCATCAACGCCAGCCTCTATGTCGATACCTCCACCACCACGACCAAGGGCTCCTCCCCCACGTCGTTCCACGCCGGCTCCTGGACCACCACCCAGCTGACCAACAACCTGGACATCTCCAAGGAGTTCGATGTCGGAATGGCGGCTCCCCTCGCCGCGGCCTTCGGTTTCGAAAACCGCCGCGAGACCTACGAGATCGGGGCTGGCGACCTCGCGTCCCGCTACAAGGAAGGGTCGCAGTCCTATCCGGGCTTCGCCCTGACCGACGCCGGCAAGCATGACCGCGACAGCTGGGCAGTCTATGCCGACCTGGCCGGTTCGCCGGTCGAGGGCCTGCAGCTCGACGCCGCCCTGCGCTACGAGCACTTCAGCGACTTTGGCGAAACCACCGTCGCAAAGCTCACCGGCCGCTACGACTTCAACGACGCCATCGCGGTCCGCGGCACCGTCAGCACCGGTTTCCGCGCCCCGACCCTGGCGGAGTCCTTCTATTCGGCCACCAACGTCTCGCCGACCTCGGCCTTCGTGCAACTGGCGCCCAACTCGCCGGCGGCGCGTCTGCTGGGCATCGACGCCCTGAAGCCGGAAGAATCCACCAACTACAGCATCGGCATCGTGGCCCATCCGCTCCCGGCCATGACCCTGACCATCGACGCCTATCAGATCGAGCTGACCGACCGCATCTTCGGCTCCAGTTCGCTCTACGGCACGCGCGGCGGCGTGCTGGCCTCGCCGCAGGTGCTGGCCGCGATCCTCGCCAACGGCAATGTGCTCGACCCCACGGTCACCACCACGGGGATCAACATTTTCTCCAACGGCCTGGACACCCGTTCGCGCGGCGTCGACATGGTGATCTCCTATCCCACCGACCTCGGCGACTACGGCCGGATCGACTGGACCCTGAGCGGCAACTACAACACCACCAAGGTCACCAAGGTGAAGGCGCCGCCGGCGCCGCTCACCACCCCCAGCGTGCCCTATCCGGCCGGCCAGACCCTGTTCGCGGGGAACGCCAAGTCGCTGCTGGAGACCGCCTCACCCAAGTACAAGGTCGGCCTGAACGCGCTCTACACCTTCGGCGCCTTCACGGTGAACCTGACCGAGACCGTCTACGGCAAGTCCTCGGCCCTGTCGGATCCCGGCACCGGCCCCCTGCTGCAGACCTCCATCGGCACGACGGCGATCACCGACCTTGAGGTCTCCTACAAGTTCGCCGATGCGGTCACCGTCTCGATCGGCGCCAACAATCTGTTCAACAAGTACCCCGACGAGCTGTCGGCCCAGTACCAGGCCGCCTGCGTCGCCTCCGGCGGCGGGTGCGTGGCCCAGTACCCCACCTACTCGCCCTTCGGCATCAACGGCGGCTACTACTACGGCCGGGTGACCTACGCCTTCTGACCAAGGTTCTGGAGAGCGTGGAAGGGCGGCCCTCAGGGACCGCCCTTTTTCGTTGCGTCAGGCGCCCGCCAGCGCCTTGCCCATGCGGATCAGCGGCACCTTGAACCCTGTCGAGGTGTCGGCCTCGAAAGGCTCGATGGTCTTGTAGCCGGCGGCCCGGTAAAGCGGCTCGCCGGAGAGGGTGGCGGCCATCTCGCAGCGGCCGAAGCCCTCCGCGGCGGCGGCGGCCTCGCAGGTCTCCAGGATCAGCTTGCCCACCCCGCGGCGGGCGAAGTCGGGATGGGTGTACATGGCGCGGATGCGGGCCGGCTCGGTGGCTGGATCCACCAGGCCTGAGTCGCGCCCGGCGCTGTGATCTCCGCCGAACAGGGTGGCCCGTCGGCTCCAACCGCCGCAGCCGGCGATCTGGCCTTCGGCCTCCACGACGAAATAGGTCCCGTCCTCGATCAGCTGGGTGTCCAGCCCCATGATCTCGAACGACGCCGCCACCCCCTCCGGCGGCAGGTAGGCCGCCAGATGGATACCGATCGCCTGTTCCATCAGGGCGCGCAGGATCTCGATGTCCCCAGGGCCCGCCTTGCGAATGGCCAGGGCTCCCCGTGGCGCGGCCACCACCGCACGGGCCGCATCGCCCCGGTCGATGTCGCTCGTCGGCATACTCACCCCAACCTGTGTTCCAGGAGAATTCCTCGCCACACTGACGAGCAAGGCCAGACCCGTTGAATACCACGGGTAGCTGTCCTGGACTCCCCGGGACGACACCGCGGCCCTAAAGCTGCGGATGCCGTTCTAGCTCTTGATGAAGCCGGCGGCTTGGCGCCAGTCTCTCCCCATGAGCCTGCCGCCCCTGCCCACCCAGCCCGCCGGAACCCCGTGGCCGACGGAGGAGTGGCCGCTTGGCCTCTTCCCGCCCGGCTTCGACCGCCTGCGCCTCGATGACCTGATGGCCGAGCAGTTCGACCAGCTGGCCTTCGGCGAAGCCCACGCCGTGGTGATCATCCGGGAAGGCCGACTGATCTTCGAGCGCTATGGTCCCGACCACGGCCCCGACAAGACCTGCCTCTCCTGGTCCAAGGCCAAGGGCATCACCCACGCCCTCACCGGCCTGCTGGTGGGGGACGGCAAGCTGGACATCCACGCGCCCGCCGATGTGCCCGAGTGGCGCGACGCCGGCGACCCGCGCGGCGCCATCACCCTGGACCACCTGCTGCGCATGTCCTCCGGCCTCGAGTTCTCGGAGGTCTATGAGCCCGACAAGCCGTCGGACACCATCGCCATGCTGTGGGGCGTGGGGAAGGAAGACGTGGCCCACTACGCCGCCGACAAGCCCCTGCTCTACGCGCCCGACCGCCACTTCTCCTATTCCAGCGGCACGACCAACATCGTCGCCCGCGTGCTGGCCAGGACGCTGGACGCCTACGGCCCCGACTTCGAGGCCTTCATGCGCGCGCGGCTGTTTGCGCCGCTCGGCATGACCAGCCCGGTCCCCAAGTTCGATCCGGCCGGGACCTTCATCGGCTCGTCCTTCTGCTTCGCTACGGCCCAGGACTTCGCCCGCTTTGGCCTGCTCTACCTGCGCGGCGGGGTCTGGGAGAACCAGCGCCTGCTGCCCGAGGGCTGGGTCGACTATGCCCGCACGCTCACCTTCCAGCAGCAGGGCGTCACCGACGGCCCCTATGGCGCCCACTGGTGGTTGGGCCTGGGCGGCCCTGGCTCCTTCTCCGCCAACGGCCATGAGGGGCAGTTCACCGTGGTGGTCCCCGAGCTCGACCTGGTGGTGGTGCGCCACGGCAAGACGCCGACCGAGCGGAAGGACGACCTCAAGGCCTGGCTGGCCGAACTGGTGGACTGCTTCCGGCCGTGAGTTTCGCCGCCGTCCTGCTGGTCCTGCTGGGCGTCGCCTTCCTGCTGGTCCGCAATCGGTTGAACGATGGCGCGGTCCCCAGGGCGCACAGCCTGCTGGTCGCGGGCGCGCCCAGGACGGTCTTGGCCATCTGGGCCCACCCCGACGACGAGATCACCAGCGCCGGAACCCTTGCGGCGATGGCGCGCGACGGGGCTCAGGTGATCCTGATCTACCTCACCCGAGGCGAAGCCGCCCGAGACACTGGCTATGGCCGCGAGGACCTCGCGCGGATCCGCAGCCTTGAGGCCCAGGCCGCCGGGACGACGCTTAGCGCTCATGCGGTGGAGGTCTTCGAATGGCCCGACGGCGGCCTGTCCGCCACCGACGGCGAGGCGGTCAAGGACGTGCTCCGTAAACGGATTGCTCATTGGAAGCCGAGCGTGCTCATCAGCTTCGACGAGCGTATCGGCTATTACGGCCACCCCGATCACGTGGCCACCGGCCGCTGGGCGCGTGAACTCGCGCAGGAGGAAAACGCGATCCGCCGCCTCTACCAGGCGACCTTGCCCCGCGCGTTGATCAGGATCGCCCTCAAGCTGGTGGCCGCCTTCCGCGACAACTATCCCAGCGATCCGCAGGCCGGCCTCCCCGCCCCAACCGTGGCCATGCCCATCGCCCGCTTCGCCACCACCAAGCGCCGCCTGCTGGACGTCCACGCCAGCCAGGCCAAGGTCATCGCCGACGTCCAGCCCGGCTACGACAAGCTGCCCGCCTGGCTCTACTACCGCCTGTTCGACCGGGAGTATTTCGCATTGGCTGTGGATCGGTGAGCCACCTCCTCTGCCCTTTCAGGGGGACGGGAGGTGGTCAATCCGGATCGCCGTTGAGCACCATCTCGCGATGCGCCAGGGCCACCGCCGCCGGCAGGCTCGACCAGCCCTGCAGCAGAGACCCCCGCCCCCAGGGCGGCGAGAAGTATTCCACCGCGCCCATCCAACCCTGGCTCAGGCAGAACTCCCACCACCGCACCATGGGATAGCGCCAGCCGGGCAGGCCGCGCCGCAGCCGCTCTCCAGCATAGAGGCCGTCCAGCCACGGCCAGTCGGAGCCGTTGTGGTAGCGGAACGGGAACACCGTCTTCGACCTCAGGTCGCCGCGCCGGCTGAAGGGCGGATAGGCGCAGAGCATGCCCCAGTCGCCGAACCCCTGGCGGTCGTTGTGGCGGCTCTCCAGGCTCTGGCGCACGCGTTCCAGCACCTCCAGGGCGTCGGCCTCCGGCACGGCGTCGTGGCGCAGCAGGGTGAGGCTGTCGAGGGTCAGGTGGTCCTCGGCGACGCCAGCCGGGACGTCGAGATAGTCGGGATAGCCGCCGTGCGGCCGCTTCATCTGGGCCGCCACCGCAGCCCGGGTCTCCACCGCCGTCGCCTTGGCCTCCGCAGCCAGCTCCGGGTCCTGCGCCGCCCCAAGCTCGGCGATGGCGTCCAGGGCCCCGACCCACAGGCCGATGTCGTAGCTCACCAGGCCCGAGCGATAGACGTTGTCGGCCCAGTCGCGGTCGTGGCGCGGCTTCACCGGCAGGCCGTCCGGCGACAGGGCGACATAGCGCTCGTAGATCGCCCTCACGAAGGGCCAGTTGCGGTCCACCGGCTCGGTATCCCCGGTGGCGCGGACGTAGTCGCCCAGGGTCAGGATGAAGAACAGCGGGCTGTCGAAGTGATCGCTCCACCAGTCGGCCCGGCGCCTGTGGATCCAGTCGAAGCCCAACACCGTGCTGCGCAGCGCCTCCCAGGCGTGGGCCATCTCCGGGCCTGAGACGATGACGCCGCTCGGGGCCTCGCCGTCGGGCTGGACACCGGCCGCCAGCAGGTCGATCTGGGCATGGACCACGGCCGGCGCGGCCTTCAGCAGCAGTTGCAGGGTCCAGTAGCCGTCGCGGTAATAGGTCCGGGCTGGCGCGCTATAGGCCAGACCCGCCGCCAGGCCGTCGAACCGGCCGCGTTCGTCACGGCGCACCGACGACAGGGCCGCGTGGGTTCCCTGCATGACCATGGAGCGCAGCACGGGGTCAGCTTCGGGAAGTTGGTCGCAGTGGAGGGCGTAGTGCTCGGCCTCGGTGACAATGGTCTCCACCGACAGGCCCAGACCGCGCTCAGCCTCGTCCAGATCCGCGCCTGCCGAGACAATCAGGTCTGGTCCCCGCGACTCCAGCAGCACGACCGCCCAGGGTAGGTCGATCCGCCGCCGCGCGCCCTTGCGCGAAACCCTGGATTTGGGGTGCGCCGTGCGGTCCCAGGGCGCGCACTTCCGCGCTGGGGTGAAGCCGCGATAGGTCACGCCCCGCAGCAGCAGCACCGGGTCCGACTGCGCGGCATAGGCGCCGCCGCTCGGCGTCGTCACCAGGTTCGGCGCGTGGACGAAAGGCCCGGCGAGGGCTGAGAACCGCAGCCGCCCCAGATCGCCCGCCCCCCACAACGCCAGCTCCAGCCGTCCATCGGGATGCAGTTGGCCCTGCAGGCGCGGCCCCATGATCGGCAGCAGCACCGGGACCTGGCTCTCCACCCGCCCGTCGGGGCGCGGGGTCAGCATGGCGCGCCGTGGGTGGCGACAGCGATCGCCAGCTCGTCGCGCATCATCTGCTTCAGCCGCTCGGGCCCCAGGATCTCCACCTTGTCGCCCCAGGTGAACAGGTGCCAGGCCAGCTCCCGCATGCCGCCGGCGTGGAAGGTGGCCAGCACGCCGCCGTCCGGCAGGGGTTCCAGCCTCTGGGTCGGGTGGAAGCGCCAGCCCATGGCCTCGTCGGCGCCATGGGGCAGGATGCGCAGCCGCACCTCCTCCACCGCGTCCTGGTAGATGCCGAAGGAACGCTCCACGAAGGCCTGCAGGGTGAAGTCCTCGGGCTTGGCGCCGAAGGTCTCGGTGACCTCCAGGTCGGCCACCCGGTCCAGCCGCCAGGTGCGCGGCTCCTTCGAATCGCCCTCCGCCCCCACCAGATAGTTGGACCGCCCAAACAGCACCCCGAACGGCGTGATCTCCCGCACCCGCCCCGGCGTCGAGCCGCCCTGGTAGCGGAAGCGCAGGCGGCGCAGGGACTTGATGGCGTCGCGGATGGCGCCCAGCACGCTCTCGTCCTCGAAGGGCCGGGGGCCGGCGTGGATGGAGATGGCCTCGGCTTCCAACAGGGCCTCCAGGTCCGGGGCGAGCTTGCGGCGCACGCCCGCCCGCATGGCCGACAGCACCTTCTGTTCCAGGTTCAACAAGGCGGCCGCCCGCCCGGTTGCGCCCATGGCCCGGAACTGTTCGGCCGCCGCGTGCAGGGCGGCGAACTCATCGGCCGTCGGCGCCTGGAAGATGCCGTCCAATCCGGAGGGAATCTTGAACCGCTTGGTGGGGGGATCCTCGATCTCCTCCATCTGCGGGAAGGCGTCCCGCACGGCGTCGCGCATCCGCTCGGCGGTGCGCCGTCCCACCCCCATGGAACTTGCGATCTCATCAAGCGTCATTCCCTCGGCGGAAGACGCCAGGAGACGCGCCAGTTCGAGTAACCGAGTCGCCTTTTCGTGCCGCAAAGTCGGCCCCCAGATTTGTACGTCCGTTTCTGACGCACCGGCATCCTACCTTGATGATGCCGAAACGAAAGGAGCCACACATGCCCAACGTCGCTCAACTCCGCCGCCCCCGCGCTGTCCGCTCCGAACCGCTGTTCCTGTTCGACGTCCGCCGCCCGGTGGAGGCCGCCAACGCCGACATGATCGCCAAGGTCATCACCCACGCCGACATCGCCGTGCGCCAGGCCGGCGGCCGCATGAAGCTGCGGGTCTCCGAGGAGATGGTGGAACGCCTCCAGATCCAGGGCCGTCTGGCCTCAGGCGACCACCGTCTGGCCGACCTCACCGTGGTCTGGGACGAAGCCGAGGGCGAAGTGGTCAGCGTCCGCGACGACGCCCGCCTGCGCGACGCCCACGCCCGCTTCGCCGAATGGGACTCCCTCTGGGACGAAGCCAGCTACGAGTTTACAGATGAGCGCCAGTCGGTGGCGGCTTAGTGGACTGTCTTCAGTATAAATATCTCTCTTAGCAACCACAGAGGTCTTGCCCGTTCGGCCGCGACATCGGCGTCATGCAGGGCCCAAAGCCTGGGAGTCATTGGCAGACGCAGTAAATGGGATGCTCCAGAAGGAGTCGCGCCGTGCCCTGCGAAACCACCCACCTCCGCGATCTGAGCCAGGGCGAGCACATGCTGGTCTGGGGGTTCCGGGCCATAGCCTTCGGGGTCGGCGTCTGCCCCCTGGTGCGGCGGCAGTACGAGCAGGCCTGCGGGGTGACGGGGAGCGAGGCCCTGAACGCGCTTGAGGTCTTCATCCGAGAACTGGCCCGGCGAGGCCGGCGCAAGGTCACACTCTGCGTCCCCGGGTCCTGTCGGCTGAGCCACGACGAGCAGCTGATCGTGGCCATCTTCGCAGCGGCCCAGATCGAGGACTATCCGCGGCTGGAGGCCCACCTGGCCTGGCTGCTGGCCGACGCCTGCCAGCCGCCCTTCCCCGCAGCCGCCTGCCTGGTGGCCCAGGCCTTCAACCTGAACGGCCTGATCCTGCGCGTGCCTGACATGACCCCGCCGGCCGTGACGATGGAGGCCTATGAGGCGACCGACGTGGTGGTGCCGTTCCGCCGCGCGATCTAGGTCCCGGGCTGGATGTAGGGGACCTTGGCGAACAGGCGGCGTTCGGCGCCGCGCGGGTCGTCCACCAGTCGGGTCTCCGCATCGAACACCATGGTGGCGCGCCGGCTCAGGTCGTAGGGCGTCCAGGCCGGCAGGGCCTCGCAGTTGGGGTTCCCGGTTTTGGCCAGGGCGATGAAGGCCTCACTCATCGCGTCGGCCACCGATTGCGCGGCCGCCGACGGCGCGACGGGCGAGCCCCTGGCCGCCAGGTTGTCGAACACCAGGGGGATGTCGGCGGTGTGCATGGCCCGCAGGCGGCCGCCCTCGACGGTGCTTGGCAGATCCAGTTGGTAGACCCAGGCCGGCGCCCCGGCCTGCGCCCGTTCCTCCGCCTCGATCACCGCCCCCCGCCAGGAGCGGCCCGCCGTGATGGCGGCGAAGAACACCTCGCTGGGCGAATAGTCCGGGTACAGTTTCCGATACTCGGCGACCACGTGGTCAGGGTCGATATCCACCCGCATCTCCGGCGCGATCCGCCCGGCCACCTCGTCCCACCCCATGGCGAAGGGATCGGGCCTGGTCCTGGCCACGAATGCGCGGACCTCGTCACGGGTGTTGCCAATGATCATCGGGATCTTCAGCCCCTGCGGCGCGGCGTCCGGCCAGAAGGGGTGGCGGGTCAAAGACCGCTCGTCCAGCACCGGGCCGAAATAGAGCCCACCCGGCGTGAAGGGATCGCGGACGCTGAGGCCCTCCAGCAGCTTGCCCACCGGCAGGGTCGCGGCCTCCCCCGCCCGCTCCGGCGTCAGGCCCACGGCGGCCAGGAACAGGCCCATCCGCTCGGTTGCGTGCAGGGGGCCGGACGCCGTCACCTGCTGGCCGCTCATGGTGGCGGCGCTGTGGAAGAGGCCCGCGGCGGCCGGCATGGCCATCATGGTGGCGATCTTGGCCCCGCCGCCCGACTGGCCAAACACCATGACCCGGCCCGGATCGCCCCCGAATTCGGCGGCGTTGTCGCGAACCCAGGCCAGGGCCAACAGGATGTCCAGCATCCCGGCGTTGCCGCTGTCGGCGAAATCCGGCCCAGCCAGCTTCGCCAGGAAGCCGTAGCCCAGGACGTTCAGGCGGTGATTGATCGTCACCACCACCACCTCGCCCCGCCGGCAGAGCCGCACCCCGTCATAGAGCGGCGACGACCCCGAGCCGCTCGAATAGCCGCCCCCGTGCAGATAGACCATGACTGGCCGCCGTCGGCCGTCCCGCAGGCCAGGCGTCCAGACGTTCAGGAACAGGCAGTCCTCGCTCTGGCGCTCTTCGTCGCGGCCCCCCTGCGGCGCGCTTGGACCATAGGCCGTGGCGTCCAGCGTCTTCCTCCAGGGCGGCGGCGCCAACGGCGGACGGAACCGGCGCGGGCCGGTGTCTGCGCCATAGCGCACCCCCTTGAAGACCTTGATCCCCTGGTCGATGTGGCCGCGCACCGGGCCGTTGGTCGTCTCGGCGACAGGCGAGGCGCTGGCCGCATGGACGCCAGACGGCAGGACCAGGCCGCCCGCGATCAGCGCCCGTCGAGACAGGTCGTGCACGGTCATCCTCCCGGTTTGCCCGAGAAGATAGACTCGTCATGACACCGGTGTCACGCCTCAGAGACGGGCGGCATGCCAGGCCACATGGTCGGCGATGAAGCTGGCCATGAAGAAGTAGGAGTGATCGTAGCCCAGCTGCATCCGCAGGGTCAGCTTCTGGTCCGCCGCCTGGCAGGCCGCCGCCAGCAGCTCCGGCTTGAGCTGGTTCTCCAGGAAGTCGTCCCCGGTCCCCTGGTCCACCAGGATGTCGTCGAACCGCGCCGCGCCCGCCTCGATCAGCACGCAAGCGTCGTGGGGCGCCCAGGCCGCCTCGTGCTCCCCCAGATAGGCTGTGAAGGCCTTGCGTCCCCAGTCGCACCGGGTCGGCGAACAGATCGGCGCGAAGGCCGAGACCGACTTGAACAGGTTGGCGTGCCGCAGGGCCAGGGTCAGCGCCCCATGCCCGCCCATGGAGTGGCCGGAGATGCCGACGCGGGCGAGGTCCACCGGGAAGCTGTCCCCCAGCACCGCCAGCAGGTCGCCGGTGATGTAGCTCTCCATCTGGAAGTGCTTGGCCCAGGGCTCCTGGGTCGCGTCCAGATAGAACCCCGCCCCTTGGCCAAGGTCATAGGCCGGATCGTCTGCCACGCCTTCGCCGCGCGGGCTGGTGTCGGGCGCCACGATGGCTAGGCCGGCGGCGGCTGCCGCGCCATAGGCGCCGGCCTTGGTGGTGAAGTTGTCCTCGGTACAGGTCAGGCCCGACAGCCAGACCAGCAGGGGAAACGGCCCCTCCCCAGGCGGAATGAAGATCGAGAAGGTCATCGGCGTGCCGGTGGCCTCGCTGGCGTGCCGACAATAGCTCAGGGTCCCGCCGTGGACGCGATGCGACTTGAGGATCTCCACCCGCTAGACCCTTTCCGGTTCAGGTGGCTTCACCTGAACCGGATAAAATGGGTCTATCTTCTTAAAGTTAGAGCGTGACGAGCGCTTCAACCGGCGTCCACTTGAAGCTGTCACGCTCTAGAACACCACCACCGAACGGATGCTTTCGCCCGAATGCATCAGGTCGAAGGCCTTGTTGATGTCCTCCAGCGGCATGACGTGGGTGATCATCGGATCGATCTCGATCTTGCCGTCCATGTACCAGTCGACGATCTTCGGCACGTCGGTGCGGCCCCGCGCGCCGCCGAAGGCCGTGCCCTTCCAGACCCGCCCAGTGACCAGCTGGAACGGCCGGGTGGCGATCTCCTTGCCGGCCTCGGCCACCCCGATGATGATGCTCTCGCCCCAGCCGCGATGGCAGGCCTCCAGGGCCTGGCGCATCACAGTGGTGTTGCCGGTGCAGTCGAAGGTGTAGTCAGCCCCGCCGTCGGTCAGGGCCACCAGGTGGGCGACGATGTCACCGTCGATGGCCTTCGGATTGACGAAGTGGGTCATGCCGAACTTGCGGCCCCAGGCCTCCCGATCAGGATTTATGTCGACGCCGATGATCATGCCGGCCCCCACCATCCGCGCGCCCTGCAGGACGTTCAGGCCGATGCCCCCGAGGCCGAAGACGATGACATTAGCTCCGGGCTCTACGCCCGCCGTATTGACCACCGCGCCGACCCCGGTCGTCACGCCGCAACCGATGTAGCAGGCCTTGTCGAAGGGAGCGTCGTCGCGGATCTTGGCCACCGCGATCTCGGGCAGGACGATGTGGTTGGCGAAGGTCGAACAGCCCATGTAGTGGGCGATCGCCTGGCCCTTGTAGGAGAACCGGCTGGTGCCGTCCGGCATCAGGCCCTTGCCCTGGGTCCCGCGGATCGCGGTGCACAGGTTGGTCTTGCGCGACAGGCAGCTTTTGCACTGGCGGCATTCCGGCGTGTAGAGCGGGATCACGTGGTCGCCGGGCTTCACGCTGGTGACGCCGGGGCCCACCTCCAGCACCACGCCCGCCCCCTCATGGCCCAGGATCGAGGGGAAGATGCCCTCCGAATCCAGCCCGTCCAGGGTGTAGGCGTCGGTGTGGCAGATCCCCGTCGCCTTGATCTCCACCAGCACCTCGAAGGCCTTTGGCCCCTCCAGGTCCACCTCGACGATCTCCAGGGGCTGCTTGGCTTGGAAGGCGACAGCGGCGCGGGTCTTCATGGGGGATTCCTCCAGAACTTCGGGGGACCATGTCGGCCCGTCGCCGGAGAGGCAAGACGCCTGGGCGGTCAAAATTTCCCAACCGCCGCGACGCCTTGGGGGAACCTTTCCTCCCCGCTGCGAGAGGGAGAAGGGGCTACCCCGCCGACAGCGGCAACCGCACCCGCGCCACCAGCCCCGCCGCCGAAGACACCAGCACCACGTCGCCGCCGTGCGCGCGCGCGATCGAGCGCGCCACGGCCAGGCCCAGCCCCACCCCGCCGCCATCGAGGGTCCGGGCGGCCTCGGCCCGGTAGAAGGGCTGGAAGACCCGCTCCAGCTCGCCGGCTTCCAGGCCGGGCCCGTCGTCGGCGATCTCCACCAGCGCGTGGCCGTCCTCTTGGAAGACGCGGACCCGGCCCCGCACGCCGTGCTTCACCGCATTGTCCAGCAGGTTGCCGAACAGCCGCTGCAGGCCGAGCGCGTCGGCGTCGACCGTCATCGGCCTGCTGTCCTCCAGAACCGTCAGGTCCTGGTCGCCGGCGTCGTCCACCAGGCATTCCAGCAGCGACAGCAGGTCGAGCCGCTCGCGCGGCCGGGCGGCGCTGGCGTCGCGGATGAAGGCCAGGACCGAGGTGATCATGGCCTCCATCTGGGTGATGTCGGCCAGGACCGCTTCCTTCACCGGCCCCGGCGCGCCTTCCAGCTTGAAGCGCATGCGGGCCAGCGGCGTGCGCAGGTCGTGGGAGATGGCGCCGACCATGGCGGTGCGGTCGTCGATGAACCGCTTCAGCCGCACCTGCATGTCGTTGAAAGCCCGCGCCGCCGCGCCGATCTCGGCTGGCCCCGACAGCGCCATCAGCGGTCCGCTGGGATCACGCCCCAGGGTCTCGGCGGCCTGGGCGAACTGGCCCAGAGGCGCGGTGATGCGGCGGGCGAACAGATAGCCGAGCGGCGCGACCACCATCAGGCACCCGGCCAGCCAAGACAGCACCCGCCTCTGCCAGTCATTGGGGAAGGGCTCGGGCTGGGGCTGCACCACCACCCACTGGCCGTCGCTGTGGCGCACCGCGGCGCTGAACTCGCCGAACATCGGCGGGCCTATCTCCCGGAAGGCCATCATCGGGCGCCTGCCGGCTCCGAACTCATCGGCCATGATCCGCTCGTGGCGCACCTCCATGGCCGCGCCGCCGATGCCCAGGGTGCGGTGCAGCCGGCCGGGGAAGGTCATGTGCTGGGTCAGGCGGACGTCAGCTTCCCGAACCCCCAGCAGGGCCGCCAACTGGCGGCGGGCGTGCTCGCCGGGGAAAGGCGGATTGGCGGACTCGGGGGGCGGCGCGGCCTGCACCTCCCGCAGCAGGGGCCGGCCGAAGCGCGGCGTCAGCGAGCCGCCCTTCAGCGCCTGGGCCACCTCCTCCAGCCGGTAGACGGCCCGCGGGGGCGGCGGCATCAGCACCACCACGGCGAAGGTGACCACCTGGGCGGCGATCAGGCTCACCACCAGCAGAGCCACCAGTTGCAGGGCGATGGGTGCGCGATTGCGCCCCCAAGGCCTCACGGGCGGGTCACCTTGGCGTCGAACAGGTAGCCGGCGCCGCGATAGGTCTTGATGATCTCGCCGCTGGAGCAGTCATGCAGCTTGCGCCGCAGGCGGCTGATCTGCACGTCGATGGCCCTGTCGAAGACATCGGCCTCGTTCCCCCGCGCCCTCTCGATCAGCTCGTCCCGCGACAGGATCCGCTGCGGGTGGTCGAGGAAGACGCTGAGCAGGGAGAATTCGCCGGCGGTCAGCAGGATGCTCACCCCGTTGGGCGCCCGCAGCTGGCGGCGCACCCCGTCCAGGGTGAAGCCCAGGAAGTAGTAGGCCTTGCCCCGCAGCGGCCCCGGACCGCGGGCGTCCTCCCCGCGGCGCAGCACGGCGCGCACCCGGGCCAGCAGCTCGCGCGGGCTGCAAGGCTTGGCCAGATAGTCGTCGGCGCCCAGCTCCAGGCCCAGGATGCGGTCGATCTCCTCGCCCATGGCCGACAGCATGATGATGGCCGGCCCGCCCGCCTCCGAGATGCGGCGACAGATGGAGAGGCCGTCCTCCCCCGGCAGCATCAGGTCGAGGACGATCAGGTCGATGGGCGCCCCGGCCAGCACCTGCTCCATGGTCAGGGCGTCGCCGGCCTGGAGGACCCCATAGCCATGCTGGGAGAGATAGTCGGCGATCCCGCCCCGCAGCTCCGCATCGTCATCGACGACGAGGATCTGCGGGGCGGGGAAGGCGTTGGCGGCGGGGGTCATGCAAGCTTCAGTGCTGGCCAATAGTGGCGTCACTATCGCACCCCCGCCACAATTCGTCGCTGTGACCGGCCGGAGCCTCAGTCGTGGGACGGACCGCCCGAGCCTCCGTGCATCATCATCATCTTGCGTCCCATCATCGGTCCGGCCCCGTGCATCATGGCGCCGGCGCCGTGCATCCGGTGCAGGGCGTCGAACACGGCCTGCTGATCGGGAGCCAGGGCGGCGTAGAAGGCCCGCGTCGCGGCCTCCATCTTGGCATGGAGCGCCTGGCGCTCGGCGGCCTTCTTGTCCATCTCGTCCAGCCGCTGCGGCGTGGTCATGGCGGGCTTGGGCGCGGCCATCGCCATGGGCGGCATGGCATGGTGATGCATGGCGTCCCGGAAGGCGCGCCAGGCGGTTTCCTGGTCAGGACGCAGGCGCAGGATAGTGTGCATGTCCTTGTCCATCTGGGCCATGTGCTCGGCCATCTTCGCCTTCATGGCGGCGGGGGCGCCGGCGCCGTGCATGGCGTGCATGTCGCCCATGCCAGGCGGCGGGCCGGGGGGCTGGGCGGCTGCGGGGCCGGCGAGCAGGCTGATGGCCGCGAGGGCTGCGAATCTGATCATGGAATTCCTCCTGAGACTTCCACCCAAACTCGCATGGACAGACCCCGCCTTGATTTCAGTCACAGGCTCCAAATTGAAACAGGGCTGAAACGGAGGGCGGAAGCTCCCAGGCCTAGGACGGTGTCTTGTAGATGGGCGGCGGACCGTCGAGGTCGATATGCTCCATGGGAGCGCCGGTTTTCAGGTACAGATCCAACTCACGGACCCGCGTCAGCGCGATGTCGATCTCGGCCTGAAGATTGCCCCCGGACGTGAACCAGTCGGGCTCGCCTTGCCAGAAGCGCCAACGCGGGGGTTTGCTCCGATAGATGCGCCCCGGAGATGAATGGGCCCAGTCATAGCCTGGACCCATGCGTTCGGTCTGGCTCGTCCGAAACTCGATGACATAAAATGGCCGGTCGTATTTTCGCCAGTGGACGGCGATCTTGTCGAGGTGGCCCTCCCGGACCCGGCCATAGCCCAGGCCGAAGGTGTCGGGCTCCACCCCCGGCGGCGGTTTTCGCCCCCGCCGAAAGCCAAGCTCCTTGAACAGTGGGTAGACCTGCTCCCGCACCGCTGAGACCAGAGGTTTACGCGAGCCAATGTTCTCCTTCACCCAAGTTTCATAGGGCGTCATCGGCGGTCCATTTGGGAGACATTCGAGCCCGACACGGCTCCGCCAAAGAGCTTCCCTGCATCCCGAGGCAGCCAATGCTCGACAACATAGTTCGGCAATTCGTCAACCGCCCGCAATTGCGCCGAACTCAAGGTCGGCTCAAATCCGAATTTGGCTTCAATCTTCTTGCCCTTCGCGGTGACAAGATCGACCCGGGTCTTATGTTTGCGGGGATAAAAAGGGCGTTCCGGCAGCTCGAAATACCTCTGCTCAACGACTATGTCGTCCCCCTCGATCTTGCTTCTCCGCCGAGAGAGAAACTCTCCGAAGTGCCCCTTCGCCACCGACGGCAGTCTGTGAGAGAGAAGGGTTCCTACGGCTCCCGCGCCTCTCCCGAGCAGGTTGCCCTGAAGAGCACTTAAGGCGACGTCCCGTACAGACACGTCGCGGTCGTTGAGTGATGCATTCGTTGCGGCATAAACTCCGCCGCCAATTGCCCCGCCAGCGCCTGGCCCCAGCCGCATGGTGGCCACTCCATCGGCCGCGCCTGCTAAAGCTGCGGAGGCGTACGATCCCGGCAAACTGGCTTTCCGCTCCGCAAAATCTAACGCCGCTCGACCACTGACACCCAATGCTGCGCCACCCGCGCCCGCAACGCCCGACCAATAGAGGCTATTCTTCAGCCCCCGGCCCAAAGGTGCGAGGCGCTGGGTCGTCTTGGCCTGCCGAACGAAGGCTGCGCTTGGAGCCAGGTAACGCGCCGCGACGCCTTCAACAATCGGACCACCTGCCGCCATGCCCAACAGCCCGCCGCCGATATAGCCAATGGTCTGCGCCCTTGGTCGATACTTTGCGTCGTCGGCATTCCGCGCCGACTGCGCCTCGAAAGCTCGTTTATACCGGTCGCCCCAATCGCCCGCCTCTCCCACGCTCAATGAGGCTTCCAATGCGGCCTCCCCCTTGTCGGCCAAGCCGAGAGTGAGAAGGTTCGCCGCGCTGCGCACGGCTGTGTCAGCTTGGAGCGCAGCATTGCGCCAGGGCTGATGCTGTGACGACGAGGTGGGGGTTCGTGCCGCGCGGAATGTGGAGCCCTCGACTCTCGACACATCACTCCGGGCGTGGGTGGAATTTGGACTCGTCCGATACGCAGTGGGCCCTCGCGGGACTGGACGACCAATGTACGCCCGTCCAAGGGCTTCCAACTGCGACCCGGTAGCCGCCACAAGTGATTGGCCGACTTTGGTTCCTATATGCCAAGCATCTAGCCCCGCTCGCCGATAGGCTTCCTTAGCCTCTTCGATGTCTTCGGTTTTTCGCCGATACCAGTGGTCAAGGTTCTCGTTGGCGGCGCGCAACCGCGCCTCCAGGCTTTGCGCCATATCTCTATTCTCCTGATGGGACGCGCCGAACTGGGAGCCGAACTCAGGAGGTCAACAAGCCTCACTATCGTCGGGCAAAACTAGCGGCGCTCGATTGCGCCAACGTTCCGACATCATCCCATACTCTCGCTCAAGTGACAAGAACAAAACACGAACACATGAGGTCCGCGCATTCGACGTCTCGCTCCGATGCTCCTGGGCGCATGGGGCTTTGACCCCAAGCGAGCGCCCTGCTTGATTGCTGACGCAAGTTCCAGGAGACCCAGATGGCGGCGGACGACGACCTGACCGTGACCATGAACACCGACACGTCTCGCTTCGAGGTCCAGCTCGGCGGGGAGACCGCCTTCGCCGAGTACCGGCTGAAGGGCGACACCATCACCTTCCCGCACACGGTCGTTCCCGACGCCTTCGCCGGCAAGGGCGTGGGGGCCAGGCTGGTCCAGGCGGGCCTGGCCTATGCGAAGGAGAACAAGCTTTGGGTGAAGCCCACCTGCAGCTTCTTCCACGCCTGCATCGCCAAGCGGCCGGAACTGCATGAACTCGTCCCCCCCGACATGCGGGAAGGACTGGCCACCCCCTAGGCCGTCAGCCCCTGCATCTGCGCCGCCAGGGCCCGGACCCGTTCCGGACCGCCCAGCAGCTGGCGGTTCAGGCCCACCCGCTTGAACCAGAAATGCAGGCCCAGCAGGTCGGTGATGCCCATGCCGCCATGCACCTCGGTGGAGGTGCGTGCGATGAAGCGCGACACCTCCGACAGGTGCGCCTTGGCGTGGGCGGCCACCAGCGAGCTCTCCTGCGGCGCGGCGTCAAAGGCGTAGCCGGCGTACCAGACGAGGGATCGGCAGGGCTCCAGCTCGGCCGCCATCTCGGCGCAGAGGTGCTTGACCGCCTGGAAGGAGCCGATGACCCGGCCAAACTGCCGGCGTTCCTTTGCGTAGGCCACCGCCTTCTCGATCATCACGTCGCAGGCGCCCAGGGTGTCGGCGGCCAGGAGAATCCAGCCGGCGTCCCGCAGGCGGGCCAGCACGCCCTGGCCGCCGGTCAGGGGTTCGGCGGCCACCTGGTCGAAGGTCAACTCGGCCATGCGGCGCGTCTGGTCGATGCCGGTCATGATCTCCCGCCCGAGCCCACTCGCCGTCCCCTCGACAAGATGCAGGCCGCCACCGGTGTCAGCGACGATCAGCAGGTCGGCGGTCAGGCCGTCGGGCGCGAACAAAGCCTTGCCGGTGAGCTTGCCGCCCGCCGTCGCGACCCCCGCGCCATCCCGCGCGCCGGCCACCGCCTCGGAGATGGCGACCGCCGCCGTCACCTCGCCCGACGCCAGCCTCGGCAGCCACCTGTCCTGCTGCTCAGCAGACCCCGCCAGCCGAAGGGCCAGGGGGGCGAGCACCGCGCCCAGGAAGGAAACCGGTGTCACGGCCCGCCCCAGGGCCTCTGACATCAGGGCCGCGTCCAGCAGGGTGAGGTTCAGTCCCCCATAGGCCTCGGGGATCACGAGGCCCGGCAGGCCGAAATCGGTGAGCGCCGCCCAGACATCGGCGGCCTGGTCGGCGGGATCGCCGGCGAATTTCCGAACCCGCTCCAGCGGGGCCGCCTCGGCCAGGGTGCGGCTGAGGCTCTCCTGCATCATCCTCTGGTCGTCGGTGAGGGAGAAATCCATCAGACCGCCGCCAGCTTGGGTTCGCGCGGCAGGCCCAGGCCCCGCTCGGAGATGATGTTCTTCTGGATCTGGGCGGTGCCGCCGCCGATGATCAGCCCCAGGTCGAACATGTAGTTGCGCTGCCAGCTCCCCTTGGCCCGCAGGTGCGGCCCGTCCTCGTAGAGCACCCCCAGCTCCCCCAGGGCGTCGATGGCCAGGGCGGCGATCTGGTGGTTCAGCTCGCACCCCTGCAGCTTGACCACCATCGCCGCCATGCCCGCGTTCTCCCCGGTCATGGAGGCGGTCAGGGTCCGCAAGCCATTGAACTTCATGGTCATCACCCGCGCCTGAAGCGCCATCAGCCGGTCGGCCATCACCGGATTGTCGATCAGCCTCTGGCCGTCCACCGTCTCGGTCTTCATCAGGTCGATGAGGGCCGCGAACCTCGCCTCCGTCGCATTGGGGTCCCCGAGCATGCCGCGCTCATGCTTGAGCGTCGCATTGGCCACGAACCAACCCCGCCCCCGCCCGCCCACCACGGCGCTCTGCGGGACCCGAACGTCGGTGAAGAACACCTCGTTGAACTCCGCCGACCCGGTCATGGTCTTCAGGGGCCTGACCTCGATGCCGGGCGTGGTCATGGGAAACAGGATGTAGGAAATCCCGTCATGCTTGGGCGCCTGCGGCTCGGTCCGCACCAGGCAGAAGATCATGTCGGCCTGGGCCGCCGTGCTCGTCCAAATTTTTTGGCCCGAGATCAGGAAGTCCTCGCCGTCCTCAACCGCCTTGGTCTGGAGGTTGGCAAGGTCCGAACCTGCGCCCGGTTCGGAATAGCCTTGGCACCAGACGATCTCGCCGCGCAGGGTGGGCGCGATCCAGCGGGTCTTCTGTTCCTCCGACCCCACCTCCAGCAGGGTGGGAACCAGCATGGAGATGCCCTGGTTGGCGAAACCCCGCGGCGCGCCGGCGGCGGTGAACGCCTCGGCGATGATCCGGGACTTCAGGATGTCGGGTTCCGCGCCATAGCCGCCATAGGCCTTGGGGATGGTCCGAGCCGCATAGCCATTGTCGATCAAAAGGGCCTGCCATTCCATGGCCGCCTCGCGGGGACGATCCGCCCCGGCCCCCGGCGCATACCGGTCCTTGTGGGCCGTCAGGAAGGCGCGCACCTCGTCACGGAACGCCTCCATATCGGGCGTCAGCCTCAGGTCCATGGCGTTTTCCTCCAGCGGCGTCATGTTGGCGGACAGGCCAGCACCGTCCGGCCCTGTCCGCAAGTCTGACCTCGCGGAACCCGCCTTCACCCAAGTCTTGAACTCGGATGCGCGTGCCAGATTGTCGCGGCGCATACCAAGTCGCCGCTTTTATTGGGGAACCACACCAGCGGCCAGGGCGGGCCAAGATTCCGGTAACCATTTCTTCAAGCCAAACACCGTACCCAATTGAGACGTCCGATCGACTTGGCCTTGGCACGCCTTGCGCTTCCGAAGCATTCGATCCGGGTAAACAGATCAGCAGGGGGCTCATCGATGATCGTTCATAGTATGTCGAAGTATTCCCCGCCCTGCATGAGCATCACCACGACACCCCTGAGTCTCGTCAAGCTCGAAGAGTCGCGTTCTCCGACTCACCGACTCAAATCCGACCTCAGCCCGGCCGCGGCTGCTCAGAACGCCCGGCCTCCGCATGGCTGACAACAAGACCATCGCCCTCGACCGCCGCCTCGACTTCATCGGCCTGGACGCCAAGGCCCGCGCGGCCCTGGTGGACGCGCGGCCCGTGGTGGAGCGCGCGCTGCCGGTGGCGATCGCCGCCTTCTACGAACAGCTTGGCCGTCACGACCAGACCCGCAGCGTGTTCGGCGGCCCGGACCACATGGCGAAGGCCCAGCAGCGCCAGATCGGCCGCTGGGGCGGCGTGCTCAGCGCGCACTACGATGAGGCCTATCTGAAGGACGTCCGTGCCATCGCCGAGGCCCACGTCAATATCGGCTTCAAGTCCGAGTGGGCCATCGGCGGTTATGCCCGCATCCTCGACGAGATGGGGCGCTCCATCCTGGCGACCCATTGGCCGAAGGGGTT
This sequence comes from Phenylobacterium ferrooxidans, assembly GCF_042714595.1. Lineage (NCBI taxonomy): Bacteria > Pseudomonadati > Pseudomonadota > Alphaproteobacteria > Caulobacterales > Caulobacteraceae > Phenylobacterium > Phenylobacterium ferrooxidans. The sequence goes on from NZ_JAOTJD010000014.1 coordinate 54,984, forward strand.
CGGCGGCAAGACCGCCCAGCGCGACAAGGCCTGCGACGCCATCGGCGCGGTGATCAAGGCCGCCCTGCTGGACATGGACCTGTTGTTGTCCTTCCAGAACGAGATCGTTGAACACCAGCACGTCGAGGCCGCCAGCCTGCGCAGCGAACTCGACCTGGAGCAGAAGAAGGCCGTCCACGGCCTGGCCGGCGCCCTGCAGGCCCTGAGCGAAGGCGACCTGCGCCACCGCATGGGTCAGAACTTCTCCGGCGAGTACGCCAAGCTCGGCGCCGACTTCAACAAGGCCATCAGCCACCTGGAAGAGGTGATGGGGGCCATCGCCGGCAATGTCTCGGGCATCCACGCCGGAGCCGGAGAGATCAGCACCGCCGCCGACGACCTCTCGCGCCGCACCGAACAGCAGGCCGCGACCCTGGAAGAGACCGCTGCGGCGCTCGACCAGATCACCGTCACCGTCCGCAAGACCGCCACCGGCGCAAAGGCCTGCGCCGAGGTGGTGCTGGCCGCCCGCGGCGACGCCCAGACCAGCGGCGATGTGGTGCAGCAGGCCGTGTCGGCGATGAGCCAGATCGAGAACTCGGCCCAGCAGATCAGCCAGATCATCGGGGTGATCGACGAGATCGCCTTCCAGACCAACCTGCTGGCCCTCAACGCCGGCGTGGAAGCCGCCCGGGCCGGAGACGCCGGCAAGGGCTTCGCGGTCGTGGCCTCAGAAGTGCGCGCCCTGGCGCAGCGCTCCGCCGAAGCCGCCAAGGAGATCAAGGCGCTGATCAGCGCGTCCACCGCCCAGGTCAGCTCCGGCGTGCAGTTGGTCGGCCAGACCGGCGAGGCCTTGCAGCGCATCGTCAGCCGTGTCGCCGAAATCGATGGCCTGGTGAGTGAGATCGCCGCCAGCGCCCAGGAGCAGGCCGTCGGCCTCGCCCAGGTCAATACCGCCGTCAATCAGATGGACCAGGTGACCCAGCAGAACGCGGCCATGGTGGAGCAATCCACCGCCGCCAGCCACAACCTGGCCCAGGAAGCCCAGGGGCTCGCGGGATCGGTGGCCATGTTCCAGGTCGGCGCCCAGCATGCGCCGCCGCCCGCCCTCCCGCGCAACGTCACCACGGCGACTTCCGCCCGCCGCCCCCCGGTCGCGGCCTTCGCCGCCCGCCACGGCGCGCCCCAGGTCCGCACCTCGGCCCGTGACGGCGCCGCGCTCCGCAAACCCGCGCCGCAATCGGGCGCCGATGAATGGGAAGAATTCTGATGTCCACCGAAGCCGCAACCCTCGCGGAACGGGCGACCGTCAGCCTGGCCCCGGTCCTGGACCTGCAAGCGGCCGAGCCGCTGCGGGCCGAGCTGATGGCCCTGCGCGGGCGTCCGCTGGACCTCGATGCGTCTCAAGTCACCCGCATGGGTGGTCTCTGCCTGCAGGTTTTGATGTCTGCGCGCAAAATCTGGTCCGAGGACGGCGTCTGCTTAACGGTGGATCAACCGTCTTTGGCGTTTTCAGAGCAATTGGCTGCGTTCGGTGAACCCGAGCTTCAATTCGAGCCGGAAGGGGAACTTTCGTGAGCAAGACCGTACTGACCATCGACGATAGCCGCACCATGCGGGAGATGCTGAACCATGCACTGGTTGAGGCGGGCTACCGCGTCATCCAGGCCGTGGATGGCGTCGACGGCCTGGAAGTCCTCCAAGCCAACGCCGGCACGGTGGACGTGGTGATCACCGACATCAACATGCCTCGCCTCGACGGCTTTGGCGTGATCGAGGGCGTCCGCGCCAATCCCGATCACCGCGCCACGCCGATCCTGGTCCTGACCACGGAAAGCGATGCGGCCAAGAAGGAACGGGCCCGTTCGGCCGGCGCCACCGGCTGGATCGTCAAGCCGTTCAACCCGGTGAAGCTGGTCGACGCCGTTCGCCGCGTCGCCGCCTGACCCTCTAGAAGCCGTTTCGGAGCGTTCCGTTGGATCCGTTCGAGAGCATCAAACAGACGTTCTTCCAGGAGTGCGATGAACTCCTGACCGACGCCGAGCAGGGCCTGTTGGCCATGGAGTCGGGCGAGGCTGACGACGAGACGATCAATGCCGTCTTCCGCGCCGTCCACTCGGTGAAGGGCGGCGCCGGGGCCTTCGGGCTGGAAGACCTGATCCGGTTCGCCCACGTCTTCGAAACGGTGATGGACGAGATCCGCTCCGGCAAGATGGAGCTGACCGACGACGTCGCCAAGACCCTGCTGCGGGCCTTCGACGTCCTGGCCGACCATGTGGCCGCCGCCCGCGACGGCGGCAAGGTGGAAGAAGGCCGCTCTCAAGGCGCCTACAGCGAACTGCGCGGCCTGATCGGCGGCGAAGAGGAAGATGACGACCTGGGCGGCGGCGGCGACGAGGACTTCGGCTTCGTACCCCTCACCCTCAGCATCGAGGGCGACGAGGCCCCTGGCGGCTTCATCGACCTGGACGCCCAGAACGCCGAGGCGCAGGCCGAGCTTCCGGTCGGCGAGGCGGCGCAAGGCGATAGCCTGTCGTGCTGGATGATCGAATTCTCTCCGAAGTCGGAGATGTACGCCAAGGCCAACGAAGCTGGCCTGGTGCTGCGCGAACTGGCCCGCCTGGGCGAGACCCGCGTCACCCTGATCGACGAGGCCCTGCCACCCCTGGACCAGCTCGCCGCCGAGCAGGCCTATGTGAGCTGGCGCATTCAGCTGTTCACGGACTCTGACGAAGCCTCGATCCGCGAGGTCTTCGAATTCGTCGAGGACGACTGCAACCTGATCATCACCCGCGACGGCGCTGATCCCGCAGCCGCCGAGCCGCAAGCCGCCGACGACGGCCTGAGCGACGACGATCGCGCCGCCGCCGCCTCGGCCACAGCCGATCTGGATATCGCCGCCCTGCTGGCCCGCGTAGGCGGCGGCGAAGCCCCCGCCGAACCGGAAGCCGCCCCCGAAATCGTCGCCGAGGCGCCCGCCGAGGCGCCGGCCGAAGATGTCGCCGCCCTGATCGCCCGCGCCCAGAGCGTCGCGCCGGCCCCGGCTCCCAAGCCCGCGGCCCCGGCGCCTGTCGCGGCCCCGCCGGCCGCTGCGGCCAACGCCGCGCCCACGGCCGCGGCGAGCGTCACCATCCGCGTCGACCTGGACCGGGTCGACCGCCTCATCAACGCCGTCGGCGAGCTGGTCATCCAGCAGGCCATGCTGTCGCAGAGAGTCCTGGAGAGCGGACTGGCGCGGTCCTCCAACGTCGCCCTGGGTCTTGAGGACCTGGAACTGCTGACCCGGGAAATCCAGGACAGCGTCATGGCGATCCGCGCCCAACCCGTGAAGTCGGTGTTCCAACGGATGCCGCGACTGGCCCGCGAAGTGGCCGACATGACCGGCAAGCGCGTCAAGCTGGTGATGGAGGGCGAAGGCACCGAGGTCGACAAGACCGTGATCGAGCGCCTGGCCGACCCGATCACCCACATGCTGCGCAACGCCATCGACCACGGCCTGGAAGATCCCGAGGGCCGCGCCGCCGCCGGCAAGCCCGCTGAAGGTCTGGTGCGCCTGCGCGCCCTCCACCGCGGCGGCCGCATCGTCATCGAGCTGCAGGACGACGGCCGCGGCATCAACCGCCCCCGCGTCCGCGGCATCGCCGTCGACCGTGGGCTGATCACCGAGGACCAGGTGCTGTCGGACGAGGAGATCGACAACCTGATCTTCCTGCCCGGCTTCTCCACCGCCGAGGTGATTTCCGACATCTCCGGCCGCGGCGTAGGCATGGACGTGGTCCGCCGCTCCATCCAGGGCCTGGGCGGACGCATCTCCATTTCCTCTGAGCCCGGCAAGGGTTCGAAGTTCACCATGTCCCTGCCGCTCACCCTGGCCGTCCTGGACGGCATGGTGGTGACCGCGGCGGAACAGACCCTGGTGGCCCCGCTCTCGGCCATCGTCGAAAGCCTGACCCCGCGCACCGAGGACGTGCACTACATCGGCGGCAAGGACGCGGTGATCCGCATCCGCGACATCTTCGTGCCCCTGATCGACGTCGGCGTGGCCCTCGGCTTCCGCGAGACCGCCATCGACCCCGCCTCCGGCGTCGCGGTCCTGGTGGAGAGCGAAGGCGGCGGCAAGGCCGCCCTGTTGGTGGAAGCCATCCAGGGTCAGCGCCAGGTCGTCATCAAGAGCCTGGAAGCCAACTACCAGCAGATCGACGGCGTGGCCGCCGCGACCATCCTGGGTGACGGCCGCGTCGCCCTCATCCTCGACGTCGACGCCCTTGTGACCACGCAGCGCCGCAAGCCGGCGGCGCGTCCCAGTGAAAAGCGAATGGCCAGCTAAGTATGACCGCGCCCCTCACCACCTCCACGAGCCCCTCCCGGGAGCTCATCGCCTTCCGGATCGGCGACCAGGAATTCTGCGTCGATATCATGCAGGTGCGGGAAATCCGCGGCTGGACGACCGCCACGCCCCTGCCCCGCACCCCGGCCTACATGAAGGGCGTGATAAACCTGCGCGGCGCCGTCTTGCCGATCGTCGACCTGGGCGCTCGCCTGGGCCTGACCACGGCTGAGCCCAGCGCCCGCCACGTGATCATGGTGGTCAACCAGGGCCACCGGACCTTGGGTCTGCTGGTGGAAGCCGTCAGCGACATCATCAACGTCACCGAGGACATGGTGCAGCCGACCCCTGACGTCGCCTGCGACCAGGTGAAGACCTTCGTGAAGGGCCTGTTCGCCATCGAGGGCCGCATGGTCAGCCTGATCTCGCTGGACCGCGTCCTGCCGGAAATCGAAGCGGAGGCCGCATGAGCAGCTTCCCCAGCAAGACTGGCAACCTCGTCGAGGGTGAGTTCCTCTTCACCAACGAGGACTTCCAGCAGATCGCCCAGATCCTGCACTCCCACGCCGGCATCGCCCTGGCCGAAGGCAAGGCGGCGCTCGTCTATTCGCGCCTGGCCAAGCGCCTGCGGTCCCTCGGCCTGCGCTCATTCCGCGAGTACTGCGCCCTGGTGGAAGACGTCCGCGAGGTGGACGAACGCCAGGCCATGATGGCGGCGCTCACCACCAACGTGACCCGCTATTTCCGCGAGCCGCACCATTTCGACCACCTGCGCGACGTGGTCCTGCCGCCCCTGGTGGACCGCGCCCGCAAGGGCGGCAAGATCCGCCTCTGGTCGGCCGCCTGCTCCAATGGCCAGGAGCCCTATTCCATGGCCATCACGGTGCTCTCGGCCCTGCCGGAAGCCGCCAACCTGGACGTCAAGATCCTGGCCACCGACATCGACCCCAACATGGTCGCCGAGGGCAAGGCCGGCATCTATCGCGAGGACGCCGTCGCCCCGGTTCCGGTCGAACTGCGTCGCCGCTGGTTCAAGAAGCCCACCTCGGGCGGACAGGACAGCCGCTGGGAAGTGGCCGACGAACTGCGCGCCCTGGTGGCCTTCCGCGAGCTCAACCTGATCGGCGACTGGCCGATGAAGGGGAAGTTCGACGCCATCTTCTGCCGCAACGTCGTGATCTATTTCGACGAACCGACCCAGGAACGCATCTGGAGCCGCTTCGCCCCCATGCTGAACCCGGGTGGCACCCTCTATATCGGCCACTCCGAGCGGGTGACCGGCGCCGCCACCAACATCTTCGAGACCACCGGTCTCACCACCTATTCCCTGAGGAGCGGCCGATGAGCGTTGGTGTTCTCGTCGTCGACGACTCGGCGACCATGCGCGGCCTCATCGCCGCGGCCCTGAAGCGTGACCCGGACATCGAGGTCCTGGGCTTCGCCAACGATCCGCTGGAAGCCCGCGAGCAGATCAAGAAGCTCAATCCCGACGTGGTCACCCTGGACGTCGAGATGCCGCACATGAACGGCATCGAGTTCCTGGAAAAGATCATGCGCCTGCGCCCGACGCCGGTGGTCATGGTCTCGACCCTGACCCAGAAGGGCGCTGAGATCACCATCGAGGCCCTGGAGCTCGGCGCGGTCGACTGCGTCGGCAAGCCCGTACCCGGTGACGGCGTGTCCCCGCATGAGGCCTTCGCCGATCTTCCGGAAAAGGTGAAGGCCGCCGCCCGCGCCCGGGTTCGGCCCTATTCCGGTCCCGTCGCCCCGGTGGAGCGCGAGAAGAACTACGCCGCGGCGGGCGAGCTGATCCTGGCGATCGGCTCCTCGACCGGTGGGGTCGAGGCCCTGATGACCATCCTGGCGAACTTCCCTGACACTTGCCCGCCGACGGTGATAACCCAGCACATGCCGGCGACCTTCACCAAGAGCTTCGCCGAGCGCCTGAACCGCATCTCCGGCGCCACCGTGGCCGAGGCTCATGACGGGGCGCGGCTGATGCCAGGCCACGTCTATGTCGCCCCCGGCGGCGTGGCTCACCTGGAGGTGGTCTCCTCAGCCCACCCGGTCTGCCGTCTGCGGGAGTCCGACCCCGTCAACGGTCACCGGCCATCGGTGGATGTTCTGTTTGAGTCGGTCGCCAAGCTGAACCGTCCCTCCGTCGGTGTGATCCTGACCGGCATGGGGCGGGATGGCGCCGCGGGCCTGGCGGCCATGCGCAAGGCCGGCGCCCGGACCCTCGGTCAGGACGAGTCCAGCTGCGTGGTCTACGGCATGCCCAAGGCGGCCTTCGAGATCGGCGCGGTGGAAAAGCAGGTCGGCCTGTCGCGCATGGGCCCGGCCATTCTCAATGTCTGCTCGGCCGCGGCCGAGTCTCAAAGGAGCGTGTGATGCCTGCCGCGTCCGCCCTGAAAACCCTCATCGTCGACGACCAGCAGACCATGCGGTCGCTGATCCGCACCAGCCTGCACGCGCTTGGGATCACCCAGACGCGGGAAGCGCCCGACGGCGAGGAGGCCCTGCGCGCCATGCTGAGCCTGCCGGTGAACCTGGTGATCACCGACTTCAACATGCCCAAGCTGGATGGTCTGGGACTGCTGCGCGCCATCCGCGCCCATGGCCCCACCTCGAAAGTGGCCGTGATCATGCTGACCGGCCGGGCCGATCGCGAGCTGGTTCAGCGCGCGGTTCAATTCGGCGTCAATAATTATCTGGTCAAACCATTCACGACGCAGACCCTAAAAGAAAAAATCGAAGCGGTGTTTGGGCCCCTTTCATGATCGTTGAGAACGTCTCGAATCGTCCCGGCAAGCGGGTCCATGTCGTCCAGGGGGAGCATCACGTCTCCTCCGACCCGGACGTCATGCTGACGACGATTCTCGGGTCGTGCGTGGCCGTCTGCCTGCGCGACACCGAGGTCGGTTTCGGCGGCATGAACCATTTCCTGCTGCCCGAAGGTAAGGCCGAGGGCCTGGACGAAGGCCGACGCTACGGCGCCTTCGCCATGGAACTGCTGATCAACGAACTTCTGCGCAACGGCGGCCGCCGTGAACGCATGGAGGCCAAGCTGTTTGGCGGGGCCCGGATGTTCGGCGGCCTGTCAGACGTGGGCGCCTCCAACGCCGCCTTCGCCGAGAAATTCCTGCGCGACGAAGGCATTCCGGTGGTGGGCGGCAGCCTCGGGGGCTTCGGCGCCCGGCGGGTCCAGTACTGGCCGACCACCGGCCGCGCGCAACAACGCACCGTCACCGACACCAACGAGGTAGCGCGCCTGAAGACGCCGCCGAAACCCGTTCCGGTGGTCGAGGACGATGGGGATCTGGAGCTGTTCTGATGAGCCATTCCGCCGCCCAGACCCCGCGGGTCCTCGCCTCCCTGGCCGACGAGCTGGAACACGCCGGTGCGCTTTGCGACCGGCTGGAGATGCTGGTCACCCAGCTTGTCCGCGCCAGCCGCGGCGAGACCCTGGAGATCGCCCTGCACGAGGCCCAGACCGTTGATGTGCTGACCCAGCACCTGGCGGCGCTCGCCACCTTCACGCGGCGGCTGTCGACCCAGGCCCAGAGCGGCGGCGCCTACGACCTTTCCGACGCCATCGCCGGGGTGACCCTCGGCGACCTCGCCCTGCGCCTGGCCCAGGTGACGCGTGAGGCCGAGGGCCTCACCGCCGCCGAGTCCGGCGACCTCGACCTGTTCTAAGACCCCAACGCGAAACCCCCGATCGCCATGGCCCTAGACCCCAACATCCGGATCAACCTCGATCGCTCGGTCGTGCTGCTGGTGGATGACAATCCGCAAGCGCTCGAGGCCCTGAGCGCGATGGTCCGGGGGTTCGGGGTTCGCAAGCAGTTCAAGTGCGGCTCGGGCGCCGAGGCCATGCACTATGTGAAGAATCAGGAACTCGACCTGATCATCACCGACGCTCAGATGCCCGACATGGACGGCTACGACTTCGTCCGCTGGCTGCGCCGCGACGCGCCGCCGGAGCTGATCTTCACGCCGGCCATCATGCTCACCGGCCACGCCCCGCGCAGCATGGTGGAGAAGAGCCGCGATTCCGGAGCCAACTTCATCCTGACCCGCCCGTTCACGCCTGAGATCCTGCTGCAGCGGATTTTCTGGGTCGCCCGGGACGAACGCCAGATGGTCAAGGCCGAGAACTATGTCGGCCCCGACCGCCGCTTCAAGAATCTCGGCCCGCCCCTCGGGGTTAAGGGCCGCCGCAAGGACGATCTGTCCACCCACGTCGGCGCCGCCACCGATCCCAACATGGATCAGAACGAGGTCGACATGCTTATGAAGCCTGCACGGGTGCAAATTTGAGCAAGACCGAGTTCATCAAGGTCCAGAACCGCCTGTCGCAGCAGCTGGCCAAGCCCGGCGGCATGACCGCCGACATCGCCACCCAGCGCGCGCGCCGCGAACTGGCTGCCCAGGCCGGCGACGCCAAGAAGTCGCTGGGGGTCACTATCGGCCGCATGGAGGCCATGGTCGCCGAGAAGACCGCCTCGGCCGACGACATCTATGTCGAGAGCGCCATCGTCCTCGACATCGCCGGCATGTTCGACATGCGCACCCTGTGCGACGCCTCCTACAGCCTGTGCGAACTGACCGACCGCCTGCGGACCAAGGACCGCCAGGACTGGAGCTCGATCGGCGTCCACGTCAACGCCCTGCGCCTGATCTGGAGCAAGGACGACAAGGACGCCGCCCAGCTCAAATCCGTGGTCGACGGGCTTTGGGCCATCACCGACCGCCTCGACGCCAACTAGGCGGCGCAACGCAGACGCGACCGCCTAGGCTTCGGTCCGGCGGCCTGGCAGGATGGCGCGCATCGGTTCCAGGCCCTCCCCGTAGCGCCGCCAGCGGCCGACGGACGAGGCGTGGAGCGGTTGGCGCACCTGGACCGAACCGGCGGTCGCCACGGGGGCGGCGTTCTCGTGGAAGGACAGGCAGCGCGGGTTCAAGGTCAGTCCGCAGAACGCCAGCAGCCGCCGGGTCTGCGCCGCCGGGTCGGTGACGTCCTCGTAGGCGATCTCGGTGAAGCGGTCGGCGGGCAACACCCGCCTCAGCTCGGTGAAGCGGTCGGCGGGCAACGCCCGCCTCAGGGCGTCTATCGTCGCGGCGATCGCTTCAGGGTGTCTCCAGGCTTTCGATATAGGCCGCGATGTCATCGGCCTCGTTGGCGGTGAGTCCGATCCTGGGCATGTCGTAGTGACGCCCCTCGGCGATGTCCTCCATCCGGCGCCTGAAGCTGAGGGCCGTCATCCCGCGCCGCATGTCGCGAAACGCGGTCGATGGGGACCGGGGGCTTTCGCCGTAGAGGCCCAGCCCATGACAGCCGCCACAGCGGAGCTCAGCCAGGTCCCGCCCCCGCTCGGCCGCCACATCCGCAGCCGATGTAAGCGGGACATTGGCGCCGCCGCAGGCTGTGAGCAGCAGGAGGGGAATGCAAAGTGACCAGGCCTTACGCAACCCAAGCTTCGCCATCGAAGGTCCTCCATGGGCGCCGGGAGACAGAGCGCTCCGAAACCAAGGCTCCAGAGCGCTCCTCCAGACCACGGGCTCGGGGGGGAGCGTCCAGTAGACTGGATGTCCAGACCAATCAGTTCCCTGGACCTCTCGACCTCTATCGCCAGTCCGCCGCGACGCCTTGACCCAGATCAAAGGCCGCGGCGGACCATCACGCTGGACAGGCCCGAAATGTAATGGCACTATTAATGCCAATATATAAGGCGGAGGGACCGCCAAGGGGGCGAAGATCATGAAGAAGCGGATCTGGCTGGGCGCCACCGCCCTCGTGATCGCCGCAGGCGTCGGCGTCGCGGCGATGAACAGGCCCGCGATCCTGAGCATGGTCGCCCGAGCCCGCATGCCTCAGGTGGAGCCGAACCGTCCGGTGACCTGGGCGCAGGGTCCCATCGCGCCCGCCCCCGGCGAGCGGCCGCCGAACGTGGTCTTCATCCTGGCCGACGATCTGGGGTTCAACGACATCACCCTGAACGGCGGCGGCGTGGCCGGCGGGGTGGTCCCGACGCCGAACATCGATTCCATCGCCCGGGACGGCGTCGACTTCGTGAACGGCTATGCCGGCAACGCCACCTGCGCCCCGTCACGGGCGGCGCTCATGACAGGCCGCTACCCCACCCGCTTCGGCTTTGAGTTCACCCCCGCGCCCGTGGCCTTCGCCAAGCTGGTGGGCACCGAGGCCGAACCCGACTCCATCGTCGAACCGAAGTTCTTCGGCGACCGCGTCAAGGACATGCCCCCCGGCAGCACCGCGCGGTCCCCCACCGCCGTGAACACCCTGAGCGTTCCCACCAGCGAACTCACCATCGCCGAAGTGCTCAAGACCCGTGGCTACCACACCATCCACCTCGGCAAGTGGCACCTGGGCGGGGCGGAAGGCTCACGGCCGGAGGCCCAGGGTTTCGACGAGAGTCTGGGCTTCATCGCCGGCGGCTCGATGTTCCTGCCGGAGAAGGCGCCCGACGTCGTCAACGCCAAGCAGCCCTGGGATCCCATCGACCGCTTCCTATGGCCGAACCTTCCCTATCAGGTGCAGTACAACAACTCGGCGATGTTCGCGCCGAAGGGCTACATGACCGACTACCTCACCGATGAGGCGGTCAGCGCCATCAAGGCCAACAGGAACCGGCCGTTCTTCCTCTACTACGCCCCCAACGCCATCCACACGCCGCTGCAGGCCACCAAGGCCGACTACGACGCCTTGCCTCAGATTGCGGACCACCGCCTGCGGGTCTATGGCGCCATGGTGCGCAACCTGGACCGCAATGTCGGCCGCGTGCTCCAGGCCCTGAAGGACGAGGGCCTGGACGAGAACACCCTGGTGATCTTCACCAGCGACAACGGCGGCGCGGGCTATGTCGGCTTGGCCGACGTCAACCGGCCCTATCGCGGCTTCAAGTCGACCTTCTTCGAAGGCGGGATCCATGCGCCTTTCTTCATGCGCTGGCCGGGCGCGATCCAGCCGGGGTCGCGTTACGCCAACCCCGTCAGCCACATTGATATCTTCGCCACCGCCGCCGGCGCGGCCGGGGCGGCGCTTCCCAAGGACCGGGTGATCGACGGGGTGGACCTCGTCCCCTACCTGCAGGGCAAGGCCTCGGGCCGCCCGCACCAGACCCTTTTCTGGAGATCAGGCCAATATCGCGCCGTTCGGGACGGCGACTGGAAACTGCAGAGCAACGGGGCCCGCGGAAAGGTGTGGCTCCATGACCTCGCCGCCGACCCGACCGAGCAGCGCGACCTGTCCAAGGCGAGACCGGACAAGGTCGCCGCCCTGCAGGCCCTGCTCCGCGAGCAGGACGCCCAGGCCGCCAAGCCGATCTGGCCCTCCCTGCTGCAGGGTCCGGTCTTCATCGACCACCCCAGCGGCCAGCCCCAGAAGGCCGGCGAGGAATACATTCTCTGGGATAACTGAGGCCCATGACCCAGTTCCTCACCACAGACTCGGGGGTTCCCTTCCTGCGGTCGCCGGAAGCCGACTTCGAGGGTCTGGCCGACTACCCCTTCGCGCCCCGCCACATTGAATTTGAGGGCTTGCGTCTGGCCTATGTGGACGAGGGGCCCAGCGACGGGCCGGTCGCCCTGCTGATGCACGGCATGCCGACTTGGAGCTACTTGAACCGGAAGATCATCCGTCGACTGGTGGCCGCTGGATGGCGCTGCATAGCGGCCGATCACATCGGCTTTGGCCGCTCTGACAAGGTGACCGATGATGGCTGGTACTCCATCGCCCGGCACGTGGCCGCCCACCGGTTGCTGATCGAGACCCTGGACCTGAGGGCAGTCACCCTGTTCTGCCAGGACTGGGGCGGCCCCATCGGCCTGGCTCAAGCCGCTGAGCAACCGGAACGGTTCTCGCGCCTGGTGGTGATGAACACCTGGCTGCACCACGCCGCCTACGCCTACACCGACGCCTTGAAGCAGTGGAACGCCCAGTGGCAGCCCGACGGACTGTTCGGCATGAACATCCCGGAGAAGCTCTCGCTGGGCTGGTTCATGATGCTCCCGCTGGGCCACATGAAGCCGGCTGACCTGTTCGGCGTCATCAGCACGGGAACCTACCCCGTCCTGACACCGGAGCAGGACGCCGTGCGCCGCGGCTACGACGCCCCCTTCGAGGGCCTGGGCCGGGCGGGTCACGCCGGGCCTCGCCGCTTCCCCCTGAGCCTGCCCTTCGACAATCCGCAGGGCGGCGCCGCCGAGGCCCAGGCGCGTTGGTTCGAGGCTCTGCTCAGCTGGAAGAAGCCGGTCCACTTCGTCTGGGGCGGCGCCGACGCGGTCTTCACAGAAGCCTGGGGCCGGGCCTGGGCGGCCCACTATCCACAGGCCAGCTTCGACCTGCTGCCCGAGGCCGGCCATTTTCTCCAGGAGACCCACGGCGAGCAGATCGCCGAGATCGTCCTGGAGCGGATGAAGGCCAAGCCATGAGCTTGTTTCCGCCCTCGACCAATGCTCAGTACCTCGGGGCTCGGAGTTCGGTCTGGTTCCTGGGACTGTCAGCGGTCCTGACCCTGGTCCCCGGCCTGATCCACAGCTTTCTGCCCGACGGCGGAGCCGGTGTGATCGGGGGCCTGGATATGGGTGACAGGCGCGACATGGTGATCAGTCTGTTCCGATGGGAGGGCGCGACCCAGCTGGCGCTGGGAATGGGACTGCTGATGGTGGCCTTGCGCTATCAGACCCTCACGGCGCTGTTCCTGGCCCTGGTGATCGTTGAGCGCGGCCTGATGAGCCTGCACGGCTGGGTGCTGTCGCCACCGGTCAGCGGCCACCACCCTCCGGCCCACTATGGCAGCCCGGCGTTTGCGGCCCTTGCCCTGGTGTTCCTGATTCTGGCCCTGCGTCCGCGTCGAGGCTGAGGAGCGCCAATCACTCCCCTATCCCAGCGGCTTGGTCTTGATGTTGAGCTGACCGGCCAAACCCGCCTTGCGGTGGTGCTCGATGGCCGCCATCTCCGGCGACATCGCCATCTCGCGGAAGGCCGCCAGGGACGGATATTCGGCGAGCGCCACCATGTCCCACAACGCCTCCACCTCGCCGATCATCAGGCCGGTGACCTCGCCGCTGTAGTGGATGCGCCCTCCCAGGGCCTCCACCAGCTTGGCGACCTCAGCCCCGTATCGCGCATAGGCCTCGCGGCCGCTGAGGTGGGCGTCGCTGCCATCGGCGTACTCGGCCTTCGGCTTGAACTTCAACAGGTTGACCATGACGAAGGGGCCCTCCTCGGGCGCCCCGAAGAATTCCATGGCCTGCTGCATCGGGGGCAGGACGGCGTTTTCAACCTTCATGGTTCAGCTCCGGGCCTTGATCATTGTGTCGAGGATGGCGGTGATGTCGTCTGGGCAGTCTTCCTGCAGGAAGTGGCCGCCCTTCGTGGTGACGTGGGGCTGGCCCTTGGCGCCGGGGATGCGGGTCTGGAAGACGGCGTCGCCACCCCGGCTGACGGCGTCGCCGTCGCTGAAGGCGGTGACCACGGGCCTGTCGAACCGCTCCAGCACCTCCCAGGCGGCCTTGTTCTCCGCCACCTGGCCGTGCTCGGGCGTCACCGGCACCAGGGTCGGGAACTGCCGGGCGCCTTCCTTGTAGGTCTCGTCCGGGAAGGGGGCGTCATAGGCGGCGATCTCGGCCGGGGTCAGGTCGCGGCCAGTTCCCATGTTGACGATCATGCCGATGGGCATTTCCGGGACGGTCTGGCTGAACTCAAGCCAGGCCTTGAAGCCCTCGGTCATGCCCGATCCCGTCGGCAGGCCGGTATTGGCGATGACCAGGCCTGCGAAACGGTCGGGGAAGGCGGCCACCAGCCGCAGGCCGATCAGCCCGCCCCAGTCCTGGCAGAACAGCGTGACGTCCGTCAGGTCCATCGCCTCGAACCACTGGCTCATCCAGTCCACGTGGCCGGCATAGGTGTAGTCGGTGCGCAGGGTCGGCTTGTCCGATCGCCCGAAGCCGATCAGGTCGGGCGCGATCACCCGATGGCCCTTGGCTGCCAGGGCGGCGATGATCTTGCGATACAGATAGGCCCAGGACGGCTCGCCGTGCATCAGCAGCACGACCGCCCCGTCACGCGGTCCTTCGTCCACATAGGCCAGGCGCAGGGCGGTCCCGTCGCCATCCATCACCTGCGCGTAGTGGGGCGCGTAGGGCCAGTCGGCCAGGCCGGCGAAGCGGTCGTCCGGAGTCCTCAGAACCTGCATGCAATCCCTCTCGCCACTTCTCTCTGGCTCTTGACCAAAACTAGTGACAATATGAGTGCCAATACATTCCCGGGTCAAGCCGGGCGGGAGGGACGAAGATGTCGAAGCGTCGGATAGCAGCCCTGGTTCTGATCGGGCTGGTCGCGGTGGGCCTGGCCGGCGCCTGGCTGATGCGGGGCAGGATCGCCACGGCGACCATGGAGAGAATCTACCTGGAGGTCATGGCCCGCGACCCCTACGCCGATCTGCCGGACGGCCTGCATGTGGGTCTCTGCGGCTCGGGTTCGCCCATGCCCGACCCCACCCGCGCCGGGCCCTGCACCGTGGTGCTGGCGGGCCAGAAACTGTTCGTGGTCGACGCCGGCGCCGGAAGCACCAAGAACCTCTCCCTGATGAACCTGCCCCCGGCCCGCGTGAACGCGGTCTTCCTGACCCACTTCCACTCCGACCACATCGACGGCCTGGGCGAGCTGATGCTGCAGCGCTGGGCCAGCGGGCCCAACACCAGCCCGCTGCCGGTCTACGGCCCCACCGGGGTCGATCAGGTGGTGGCGGGGTTCCAGTCGGCCTACGTGCTCGACCGCGGCTACCGGGTCGCGCACCACGGCCCCGCCGTGACGCCCCCCAGCGGCTTTGGCGGCGCGGCGCGGTCCTTCGAGGCGCAACCCAACCTGCCGGACGTCACCGTGATCGACGAGCCGGACCTGAAGGTCATCGCCTTCCCCGTACACCACAATCCGGTGGAGCCGGCGGTTGGCTACCTCTTTATCTACAAGGGCCGGCGCGTGGTGATCAGCGGCGACACCGCAGCCTCGCCGCGCCTGGAGGCCGCCGCCAAGGGCGCCGACCTGCTGGTGCACGAAGGACTGTCGCCGGAGCTGGTGGGCCTGCAGCGCAAGGCGGCCCTGACCGACGGGCGCGCCAACCTGGCAGCGATCTTCCACGACATCCTCAGCTACCACACCACCCCCGAGCAGGCCGCCGGCATCGCTCAGCGGGCGGGCGTGAAGTCCCTGCTCTTCACCCACGTCATCCCGCCCCTGCCGAGCCGAGCCCTGGAAGGCCCGTTCCTGGGCAAGTCGCGGGAAATCTTCAAAGGCCCCATCCGGGTCGGCCATGACGGCGACCTGATGAGCTTGCCGGCGGGCTCCACCGAGATAACCTATTCCAAACGGCTCCAGACCTTCCGCTGAGGAGATCGGCATGTCCGACCCCATCGCCCTCTCCGGCGCCCCCGGCTCGCCCTACACCCGCAAGATGCTGGCGGTCCTGCGCTACCGGCGCATCGCCTATCGCTTCCTGCCCCCCAGTGGTCAGGCCCTGGCGGGCCTACCCCAGCCGAAGGTCGCCCTGCTGCCCACCTTCTACCTCCCCGACGAGGCCGGAGAGTTGCAGGCGGTGACCGACTCCACCCCGATCATCCGGCGGTTGGAGCGTGAGCACGAGGGCCGCAGCCTGATCCCGGCCGACCCGGCCCTGGCCTTCCTGAACGAGCTGATCGAGGACTATGCCGACGAGTGGCTGACCAAGGCCATGTTCCACTACCGCTGGGCCTACGAGGCTGACATCGCCAAGGCCGCCGCCATCCTGCCCTGCTGGCGGGGGTTCTGCGTGCCGGACCAGGAGTTGGCGGCCCGCGGGGCGATGTTCGCCGAACGTCAGATCGGCCGCCTGCGCTACGTCGGCTCCAACGCCGTAACCGGCCCCGTGATCGAGGCGGCCTATGTCCGCTTCCTGAAGGCCTTCGACGCGCACCTGACCCGGCAGCCCTATCTCCTGGGTCATCGGCCTGCCGCCTGCGACTTCGCGGTGTTCGGCCAGCTGACCCAGCTCGCCGAGTTCGACCCGACGCCGATGGCCCTGACCCTGAAGACCGCGCCGCGCGTCACCGCCTGGGTCGGGATGATGGAGGACCAGTCCGGGGTCGAGCCCGCGCAGGACGGCTGGAACGACATCAACGCCCTGCCGGAAACCCTGATCGCTCTGCTGACCGAGATCGGCAGGGTCTATCCACCGGTCATGCTGGCCAATGCGCGGGCGGTGATGACGGGCGCTTCGGAGGTCGAGGCGGTGGTGGACGGCCAGGCCTGGAGCCAGCAGCCGTTCCCCTACCAGGCCAAGTGCCTGCAGTGGCTGCGTGCGTCGCGGGCGGATCTGGAGAGCGGCGCGCGGGCGAAGGTGGATTCCATCCTCGCCCCCACCGGATGCATGGCCCTGTTCGCCTGAAGACTGGCGCCAGACTGCGAGCGGGCCTAATCACCGGTTGTGGACTGGGTGAGTAGATCGCGTGACGGAACGGGCTGAGGTGAATGTGGCGGAGCCGACAGGCTCTTCCGACGGCCGGCGGCGGCGAGGCGAGGACAATCGCGCCCGCATCGTGGCCGCGATGCTCGAGATCGTGCAGTCCGGGGAAGTCGCCCCCAGCGCCGAGCAGGTGGCGATCCGGGCCGACGTCGGCCTGCGCACCGTCTTCCGGCACTTCAGCGACATGGACAGCCTCTACAGCGAGATGTCCGAGGCCATCGAGGCCGAAGTCCAGGCCGTCGCCGACCAGCCCTTCCAGGCCACCGACTGGCCGGGCCGGGTTGTAGAGCTGGTGGGTCGGCGCGGCGTGGCGTTCGAGAAGATCGGTCCGTTCCGCAAGGCGTCCGACGCCTTCCGCCACCGGTCGCGATTCCTCGGAGATGACGCAAACCGGCTCTCCCGGCGGCTGCGGGAAATCCTGGAACGGGTCGTGGGCGACGCGGTCGACACCCAGACCCTCGAGGCCCTCGACCTGCTGCTGAGCTTCGAGGCCTGGTCGCGGCTGCGCGAGGAGCAGGGCCTCTCGGTGGCGCAGACCCGGGCGGTGCTGGAATCCGCCGCCCGGCGCCTGATCGCCTAGCGCTTGACGGAGTGACACCGGTTTCCGGCGACCCCGGCGTTGCCGTGGCCTTGGCCAGACCCTAGCGTCGCGGCATGCACATGCTCTCGCGCGTCCTCGCCTTCGTCGTCCTGATCGCCCTCGCCACGCCGGCTGCGGCCGATGACCGAGCGCGATGGGAGCAGCAGGCCGCCGCCGTCAGCATCGTCCGCGACGACTGGGGCATCGCCCATGTCCACGGCAAGACCGACGCCGACGCGGTGTTCGGCATGGTCTACGCCCAGGCCGAGGACGACTTCAACCGGGTGGAGACCAACTACATCAACGCCATGGGCCGCCTGGCCGAGGCCGAGGGCGAGAAGGCCATCTGGCAGGACCTGCGGATGAAGCTGTTCATCGATCCCACCGAGCTCAAGGCCCAGTACGCCCAAAGCCCGGCCTGGCTGCGGACCCTGATGACCGCCTGGGCCGACGGCCTGAACTACTACCTGGCCACCCACCCAGAAGTAATACCCAGGGTTATCAAGCACTTCGAACCCTGGATGGCGCTCTCCTTCACCGAGGGCAGCATCGGCGGCGATATCGAGAGCGTCTCGCTCTCCCAGCTCGAAGCCTTCTACGGCGGCCGCCAGACCTCGATGGCCCAGGAGCAGGTCGCCCTGGCCCAGTTCAGGGAGCCCTCGGGCTCCAACGGCTTCGCCATCGCGCCGGCCAACACCACGGCGGGTCACGCCCTCTTGTTGATCAACCCACACACCAGCTTCTTCTTCCGCTCCGAGCAGCAGGTGAGCAGCGACGAAGGGCTGAACGTCTATGGCGCGGCGACCTGGGGGCAGTTCTTCATCTACCAGGGCTTCAACGCCAAGGCCGGCTGGATGCACACCTCCAGCGGCGTCGACGTGATCGACGAATTCGCCGAGACCCTCAGCGCCGACAAGCTGACCTATCGGTACGGCGCCGAGAACCGACCGGTCACCACCAAGCTCATCACCGTGCCCTACCGCGCCGCCGACGGGTCGATGAAGGCCAGGACCTTCACGGTCTACCGCACCCACCACGGCCCTATCGTCCGCGAGGCCGACGGCAAGTGGATCAGCGTGGCCCTGATGCACCGGCCCATCGCCGCGCTGAGCCAGTCGTTCCTGCGGACCAAGGCCACCGACTACGCCAGCTACATGAAGGTCATGGCGCTGCAGGCCAACTCCTCCAACAACACCCTGTTCGCCGACGCCAAGGGCGCGGTGGCCTACCTGCATCCGCAATTCATTCCCCGGCGCGACGACCGCTTTGACTACACCCGGCCCGTGGACGGCGCGGACCCAGCCACTGACTGGAAGGGACTGCACGCGCTCACCGAAGCGCCGCGCGTCCTGAGCCCGCCCAACGGCTGGATCACCAACACCAACAACTGGCCCTATTCAGCGGCCGGTCCCTACAGCCCCAAGCAGGCCGACTTCCCGCGCTACATGGACTCAGCCGGGGAGAACCCGCGCGGGATCCACGCCATCGCGGTGCTGAAGGACCGCAAGGACTTCACCCTGCAGGCCCTCCTCGCGGCGGCCTACGACCCGCACCTGACCGCCTTCGACCAACTGATCCCGCCGCTGCTGGCCGCCTATGACACGGCCCCGGCCACCAGCCCGCTGAAGGCCAAGCTCGCCGACCAGATCGCCCTGCTGCGGAGCTGGGACCGCCGGTCGTCAGCCAAGTCGGAGGCCACCTCCCTGGCGGTGTTCTGGGCCGAGCAGCTGTGGGGCGAGGTGGCGGTGGCCGCCCGGGCCGCGCGCCGACCGGTCTATGACGACATGGTCAGCCAGACCACGTCGGAGCAGAAGCTGACGGCCCTGGCGACCGCTTCGGACCGGCTGGCCGCCGACTTCGGCAGCTGGAACACGCCCTGGGGCGAGATCAACCGGTTCCAGCGGCTGACCGGCGACCTGGTCCAGCCCTTCAGCGACGCGGCGCCCAGCCTCCCCGTGCCCTTCGCCTCGGCCCAGTGGGGGTCGCTGGCCTCCTTCGGGGCAGGCCGCAAGCCGGGGACCAAGCGGTACTACGGGACCAGCGGCAACAGCTTCGTCGCCGTCGTCGAGTTCGGTGACAGGGTGCGCGCCCGGGCGATTTCGGCCGGGGGGGAGAGCGGCGATCCGGCCTCCAAGCACTTCAACGACCAGGCGGCCCGCTACGCCGCGGGCGACCTGCGGGAAGTCTACTTCTACCCCGAGCAACTGAGCGGCCACACGGAGCGGACCTATCGGCCGGGGCGTTGAGGTTTGGGCGCCGCATGAAGTGGTACTGCGGGTTGCAGGATTATTGACACCGGTGTCATAAGCGTTTGTCGAGAGGTCGTCATGCCCCATTCCCTGCCTGTCCAGCTCCGCGCCACGGTGCGTTTCCTGGGGCGCATCCTGGGGGACGTCATCCGCTCGGAGGATGGGCAGGCGGTCTATGACGAGATCGAGCAGATCCGCCAGGCCTCCGTGGCCTTGCACCGGAATGGCCCGGGCGTGGGCGACAAGGCCGTTGAAAGCCGGCTGAGCGCCCTGTCGCTGCCCGATGCGGTGCGTTTCGCCCACTCTTTCGCCTGCTTCCTGCAGATCACCAACATCGCCGAGGATCAGATCCAGCGCCGCCGCGGCCGCGAGGCCGAGGGCCGCGCCGACACCCTGGCCGGGGCGATGCGCAGCCTGGCGGAGGCCGGGGTGGACGCCGATCAGGTGGCCGCGCTGCTGGCCGACGCCGTGATCGCCCCGGTGATCACCGCCCACCCCAGCGAGGTGCGCCGCAAGAGCCTGCTGGACCGCGCCGGCGCCATCATGCAGGCGCTGGAGGCCCACGACACGCCAGACCTGCCTGCCCGCGCGGCCCATGAGCGCGAGCTGGTGCGGCAGATCGCCATCATCTGGCGCACCCGGCTGTTGCGCGGCGTGAAGCTGGGGGTCACCGACGAGATCGAGAACGCGGTCTCCTATTTCGAGCGCAGCTTCCTGACCGAACTGCCCAAGCTCTACGCCCACTGGCGGGAGCTGACCCCTGGCGTTGATCTGCCCAGCTTCCTGCGGGTGGGGTCCTGGGTCGGCGGCGACCGCGACGGCAATCCCTTCGTCACCGCCGAGATCATGCGGCACGCCTTCGCGCGTCAGGCCCGCGCGGCCCTGGACAGCCACCTGGCGCGGATCAACGCCCTTGGCGCAGAGCTCTCCATCTCCGCGACCCTGGCCCGGATCACGCCGGAACTTCAGGCCCTGGCCGACCGCTCGCCCGACACCTCCCTGAGCCGGGCGCAGGAGCCGTATCGCCGGGCGCTCACCGGCATCTATGCCCGGCTGGCGGCGGCCTATCCCGCCCTGACCGGCGGCACGCCCCGCCCGACCCCCTTCCGCACCCCGCCCTACACGAGCCCCGAAGACTTGAAGGCCGATCTACAGGTGCTGCAGGACTGCCTGATCGCCCAGCATGGCGAGGTGTTCGCCGAGGGCGCCCTCCCCGACCTGATCCGCGCCGTCGATTGTTTCGGTTTCCACCTGTCGACCCTGGACATGCGCCAGAACTCCGCCGTCCACGCCCGGGTGACCGCTGAACTGCTGAAGGTGGCCGGGGTCTGCCCCGACTATGAGGCGCTCTGCGAGGACGAGCGCTGCGACCTGCTGGTCAAGGAGCTTTCCCACGGGCGGCTGCTGCACTCGCCCTACGCCACCTACAGCGAGGAGACGGCCAAGGAGCACGCGGTCCTGCGGGCCGCCGCCGAGGCCGTGCGGCTGTACGGCCCCGAGGCCATCAAGGCCTATATCGTCTCCAACACCACCTCGGTCTCCGACCTGCTGGAGGTCTACCTGCTGCTCAAGGAGGTGGGGCTCTTCAAGCCTGACGATCCGAGCAGCACGCGGATCTTCGCCGAACCGCTGTTCGAGACCATCGCCGACCTGCGCGACGCGCCTGAGACCATGACCCGCTATCTCGCCCTGCCCCTGGTCCGGCGGCTGCTGGCCGCCACCGGCCGGCAGGAGGTGATGATCGGCTATTCCGACAGCAACAAGGACGGCAGCTACCTCACCTCCACCTGGACCCTGCACCAGACCTCGACCGCCCTGGTGGAGGCGACGAAGGCCGCGGGCCTGTCCCTGCAGCTGTTCCACGGGCGGGGCGGCACGGTGGGCCGGGGCGGCGGCTCGAGCTTCGACGCCCTGCTGGCCCAGCCCGCCGGCACCGTGAACGGCCATATCCGCATCACCGAGCAGGGGGAGGTGGTGGCTAACAAGTACGCCGATCCGCAGCTGGCCCGGCAAAGCCTGGAGACCCTGACCGCCGGGGTGGTGCTGGCCTCCCTGCGCAAGCGCGACGTGAGCGCGCGCGCGGCCCACGCCCAGATCATGGACCGGCTCTCCGACGCCAGCTTCCGCGCCTATCGGGCCCTGGTCTACGAGACCAGGGGGTTCGCGGACTATTTCTTCGCGGCCACCCCGATCGCGGAGATCGCCGACCTGAACATCGGCAGCCGGCCGACCTCGCGCCAGGCCACCCGGACCGTCGAGGGCCTGCGCGCCATTCCCTGGGTGTTCTCCTGGTCGCAGGCGCGCGTCATGCTGCCCGGCTGGTACGGCTTCGGCTCGGCGGTGGAGGCCGCGGGCCTGGCGCCTGGGCAGCTACAGGATCTGCACCAGACCTGGCCGTTCTTCTCCACGACCCTGGCCAATATGGAGATGGTGCTGGCCAAGGCCGACATCGCCATCGCTAAGCGCTATGCCGGACTGGTGGAAGACCGCGCCCTGGCCGACGCCATCTTCGGCCAGATCCGGGCGGAGATGGAGCGCACCACCGCGGCCCTGTTGACCATCACCGGCCAGTCATCCTTGCTCGAGAAGAACCCGGACCTGGCGGCGATCATCCGTTCACGCCTGCCCTATATCGATCCGCTCAATCACCTGCAGATCGAACTGATCCGCCGGCGGCGCTCAGGCGACGACACACCAGAGGTGCGGGAGGGCATCCACCTGGCGATCAATGGGGTAGCGGCGGGCTTGCGGAACTCGGGATAGACCGGGTCAGAGACAGACGGCGTCGATCTCGTCGGATCGTCCGAGGACGCGGCGCAGGCCCTCGATCTGCCGGGGGTTGGCCGACCAGGCGAGGTCGCCGGATGTCCGGTCCCGCTCCGACACGGCGTCGTCCAGGATCCAGGATCGAATGCCCCAGTCACGCTCCAGCGCCTGGGCGAGCTCGACCGCGCCGCGCCGGCCCGTGGGCGGATTGGCGATGACCGCCAGGGTGGGCTGGGCATTGGTGGCGACAGCAATGGCCATTCGAGCACTGTCGACCGGGCCGACAGCATTCACGCCATTTTGAAACAGGCTATCGAGAAGATGATCCGCGAGCTTTGCGTCACTGCAAACAACAAGAACGGTTTCCGAGGTCATGTCATGCATCATTGTCCCAACTATCTCTCCCGACTGTCCTGAGGATATAGCCTCTGGCAGGGAAATTTGGCGCCCTCTACAGCTTGACAATCACGTGATGCTCGCGAAGTCCGGCGCTCCCGGCGGTTAGAACGGGAAGAACACCGGGATGGCCGCGGCCCCGACCGCCCAGGTCAGGAGGTTGAGCGGCACGCCGATCTTCACGAAGTCCATGTAGGAATAGCGGCCCAGTTGATAGACCAGGACATTGGTCTGGTAGCCGAAGGGCGTGGCGAAGGCCGCGCTGGCCGCCATCATGATGCCGATCAGGAAGGGCCTGGGGCTGACGCCGAGGCTTTCAGCCAGGGCCACGGCCACCGGGGTCAACAGCACGGCGACGGCGGCGTTGGAGAGAATCTCGGTGAGCAACAGGGTCGCACCGTAGAGAAGGACCAGCGCCAGGCCCGGACCCAGGACCTCGACCCATCCGACCAGGGCGTCGGTGGCCAGGGAGGCGAGGCCTGTCACCTCCAGGGACAGACCCACCACCACCATGCCGGCGATGAGCAACAGGATTTCCGGCCGGAGCCCCTTGTAGGCGTCGTCGATGCTGATCACCCGCATGAGGACGAGGAGCACGGCGCCGGAGAAGGCCGATGCCGCGATGGGCGCGATCCCGAAGGCCGCCACCACCACCACGGCCACGAAGACGACGAGGGAGGCGATGGCCTCGAAGGGCCGGAAGACCGGTGAGGCGGGCGGCAGGTCCGGGTCGTCCCCCGTGGCCTGCGCCGCCTTGGCGGGAAGCGCCTCGGCCGGCTCGGGACTGCTGGCGCCGCTGAGCAGGCGGCCGCCGAACAGGAACAGGTAGACACCGCCCACCAGGGCCACGATCAGGGCGACAGGGGTCACCTCGAACATGCCGAATCCCGGCTGGCCGGCGTTGCGGGCCATGTCGTTGACCAACAGGTTGGTCGAGGTGCCGATCAGGGTGCAGGCCCCGCCGAGGATGGTGACGTAGGACAACGGAATGAGGAATCGCTTGGGCGACAGGTCGAGCGATTGCGCCACATCGCGCACCACCGGCGCCGACAGCACGACGATGGGGGTGTTGTTCAGGAAGGCCGACGCCGCGCCGCAGGCGGCGATGACCAACCAGATTCCCAAGGCGCCGAGCCGGGCGCAGAGGCGGGTCGCATAGCGGATGACCAGGCCGAGCAGACCTGACAGCTCCATGGCGTAGGCGATGACGAAGAGGCTGGCCAAGGCGATGATCGCCGGGCTGGCGAAGGCGCCCTGCACCTCGACCGGACGGATCGTCCGTGTGCCCAGCAGCACGGCGGCGCCGGCCAGGGCCACCACGTCAGAGCGGAGCTTCCCCCAGATCAGGGCCGCAACCACCGAGATCAGGACCGCAAGCGCGATCAGTTGGTGGGCGGTCATCGCGGCGCAGACGCAGGCTGTAACAGTGAAGCTTGCTCCTCGTTCCTGAGCCCCGCGCCCAGAAATCTCTGAGGAACTGTCAAAATGCCGCCGCCATCTGCTAAGGTTCGTCGATGTCTGATGATAGACCGGCGACGCCTCGTCGCAAACTCTCGCTGATCGCGCCGCTCAGCATCGCCGCCGTCGGCGGCGCGGTTGTTCTGTTCGCGGTCTTGAGCCGGCCAGACGCCCCCGAGCCCGCCGCGCCCGCGCCGGCGCCGCCACCGCCGGCGGCCCCCATCGCCGCCGCGCCGCCGCCCGCCCTGACCCGGGCCGACCTGGTGGACGCCGCCGACCTCGCCACGACCGCCTTCGCCACGGGCGCCGAACCCGCCGCCAACCGCTCGCCGCTGATCGGACGGACCTTCCGCCTGGACATCGCCTTCGGCTGTGACGGCCCCAGGACCGGCGCGGACGGCAGCCAGGCTTTCGCCGAATACGACATCGACAAGGGCGTGCTGCGCCTGGTGGCGCGGCCCGTGAACCTGACGCCCCTGCCGCTGGTGAAGGACCTGGACGAGACGGCCGACATCGAGGCCGTCGAGGGATTCTGGATCCCGCGTCCGTGGGCCGCGACCGAGACCTGCCCGCCGAAACGGACCTTCGAGGTTCAGGCCACGCCAACGCCACCGGCCGCCCAGACCCTGGCCCTGGCCCAGGTGTTCGAGACGTCGGGATCGCGGGTCTCGCGGCGGGGCGACCGACCCTACGAGTTCGTCCGCAAGGTGGACAAGGCCGACACCTCGGTGCTCTCCCACACCTATCGCCTCCGCCTCGAAGGCCGGCTGGTGGGCTTCAAGGACGGCCAGGCCCACCATTGCTGGAGCGAGTCGCCCAACCATCGGCCCATCTGCCTCTACGCCGTGGCCTATGACCGGGTCGCCTTCCTCGACGGCGACACCGGCGAGACCCTGAGCGAGTGGCGCGACTAGAGCATGATCGCTTGAGACGGAACCGCGCAGCGGTCCCGGCTGAGGCGTGAATCATGCTCTCGCTTACATCTGGAGCCTGATCCACCGCATCGGCGGAATCGCGAAGCGATTCCACCTCAACGGATCAGGCTCTAGGGGCTCTCTCCCGGGACCGGCTCGAAGTCTATGGCTCCAGGGTGAGAACCATCTCGTAGAGGCGCGGGCGACGAAGCCAGCACCTCCTCTCCCGCCTGCGGGAGAGGGTAGGGTGAGGGCTCTTTCTGACGTTCCGTTGTTGCTCCGAGGCCGAGACGCGCAGCCCTGCTGCGCGCCCCCTCACCCTACCCTCTCCCCCTGAACGGGGAGAGGAGTCCTCACTTGTAGACGAAGGCCTTGTCGTCGAGGTCGATGGCCGGGAACTGGTCCTTCTCGGTGAGGTAGTCCTGGCTGTGGCGCCATTCGGGCTTGTCGCCGCTCTTGGGCAACAGGTGCATGCCCCGCATCAGGTAGCCGGGATTGAAGTTCTCCGGGTCGATCCAGGGCAGCAGCGGCATGTCCTTGTCTTCCGGGCGCAGGGCGACCTCGACCTTCTTGGCGCCCTTCTTGTCCATGTGATTCAGCAGGCGCAGGACGAACTCGGCCACCATGTCGGCCCGCAGGGTCCAGGAGGCGCGGAAGTAGCCGAACACCCAGACCATGTTGGGCACGCCGGTGAACATCATGCCGCGATAGGTGACGGTGTCGCCAAAGTTCAGCTTCTTACCGTCGATGGTGAAGTCGATGTCGCCCAGCACGCAGAGCTCGAAGCCGGTGGCGGTGACGATGATGTCGGCCTCCAGCTCCTGTCCCGACTTCAGCAGGATGCCCTTCTCGGTGAAGCGGTCGATCTCGTCGGTGACGATGGAGGCCTTGCCCGAGGCGATGCCGCGGAACAGGTCGCCGTCCGGGATGAAGGCGATGCGCTGACGCCAGGGGCGGTAGCGGGGGGTGAAGTGCTTGGCCACGTCGAAGTCCTCGCCCAGGAAGGCGCGCACGCCCCCCAGCAGCTCGGCGGTGACCGCCTCGGTGTCCTCCACCGCCCGGCGGGCGAAGGCGTCGCCGTCATGGACGATCTTGCGACGGACGATCTCGTGGATCCATTTCTCGTCGATCTTCAGCTCGCGCAGGGTGTCGGCCAGCTCGTTGGCGTTGCGGCCCGGAATGAAATAGGTGGGCGAGCGCTGCAGCAGGGTGACGTGCTCGCAATCCCCGGCGATGGCCGGGACGAGGGTCGCGGCCGTGGCGCCCGAGCCGATCACCAGGACCTTCTTGCCCTTGTAGTCGAGGTCGGCCGGCCAGGTCTGGGGATGGACGATCTTGCCCTTGTAGTCGGTCATCCCCTCCCACTCGGGCGTATAGCCCTTGGCGTGGCGGAAATAGCCCTGGCACATCCACAGGAAGTTGGTGGTGAAGCGCAGGCGCTCGCCGGTGTCGGTGCGCTCGGCCTCCAGGGTCCAGAGGTTGTCCTGGCTGGACCAGACGGCGCTGAGGATGCGGTGCTTGTAGCGGATGTGGCGGTCCAGATCGTTCTCTTCGATCACCTCGCCCATGTAGCGCAGGATCTCGTCGGCCGTGGCGATGGGGGCGCCGACCCAGGGCTTGAAGTGATAGCCGAAGGTGTAGAGATCGCTGTCGGAGCGGATGCCGGGATAGGTGTGGGTGGTCCAGGTGCCGCCGAACTTGTCCTGGTTGTCCAGCACCACGAAGCTGGTCCCTGGTCGCTCCTTGGCCAGGTGATAGGCGCCGCCGACCCCGGAGATGCCGGCGCCGACGATCAGGACGTCGAAATGCTCGGTCTTCTGGGCGGGGCGCGACAGGGTGGCGGCTTCGGACATGTCTCTGATCCCATGGCGCCGGAGCGCGGTTTCCTCTTCGCCAAGGTTCAGGCCCCCGAAGGGACCGGCCTTGATCAAGATCAAGATAACTTATCAACGATCACAAATGAAAGCCCGATCGGGAGGGCGGGCCATCGAGCAGGTCTATGCTGTGGATAGATTAATTCGATTAGGTCTATGTCGGAAAGTGCTCATAGTGGCGATTGAGTAAGGCTGGGCCTCGACGCCCGGACACCCTTCGACTCATAGGGAGATGACCAGATGACGCTTGCCACCAGCAAGACCCTGCAGAACCTGAAGGACGCCTTCGCCGGCGAAAGCCAGGCCAACCGCCGCTACCTCTACTTCGCCCAGAAGGCCGACATCGAAGGCTATAACGACGTGGCCGCGGTGTTCCGCTCCACCGCCGAGGGGGAGACCGGCCACGCCCACGGCCACCTTGAATTCATGGAAGGCGTGGGCGACCCCGCCACCGGCCTGCCGATCGGCGGCACCGAGCTGAACCTCAAGGCCTCCATCGCCGGCGAGACCCACGAATACACCGACATGTATCCGGGCATGGCGCGGACCGCCCGCGACGAAGGCTTCGACGAGATCGCCGACTGGTTCGAGACCCTGGCCAAGGCCGAGAAGTCCCACGCCGGCCGTTTCCAGCGGGCGCTCGAGACCCTGGGTTAGAGACGTCGGGACTGGGTCGCGGTTTCGCCCATCTTTCCGTCATCCCGGACGGCCGATAGGCCGATCCGGGACCCAGGGGCCCAGCCCGCCGCCCCTGGGTCCCGGCTCTCCGCTACGCTGCGGCCGGGATGACGTGAACGGTTGAGAACGGAGCGTGACCCCCAAGGGGAGAATGACTCCCAAGTCTGGAGGTCCCAGGTGGACGAGAGCCCGAAAACCACCGCGCGGGAGGGGAGCCTCGATGCGCCGTTCCGCCATCCCATCGCCTGGCGCGACGAGGCCTATTACGACCTGGCCGCCGTCGAGGCGGAGATGGAGCGGCAGTTCGACGTCTGTCACACCTGCCGACGCTGCTTCAATCTGTGCGACAGCTTCCCACGCCTGTTCGACATGATCGACGAGGCGCCCACCGGCGAACTCGATAGCGTGGCCAAGGCCGACTACGCCAAGGTCGATGAGGCCTGCACGCTTTGCGACATGTGCTTCCTGACCAAGTGCCCCTATGTGCCGCCGCACGAATTCGACATCGATATCCCGCACCTGATCCTGCGCTACCGGGCGGCCAAACGCCGCGCGGGGCAGAAGGACTTCGTCCGCGACCAGCTGGGCAAGACCGACCGCAACGGCAGGCTCGCCAAGCCCCTGGCGGGGCTCGCCAACTGGGCGACGGCGCGAAAGAACACGCCGCTGCGCGGGCTGCTGGACGCCATCGCGCAGATCGACGCCGAGGCCGAGCTGCCCAAGTATCACGCCAAGACGGCCACCGACCGGCTGAAGGCGCCCGTGCCGGCCAACCCCCAGGGCCCGGCCTTTGGCCTGCGCAAGGCGGTGATCTACGCCACCTGTTTCGTGGACTACAACCAGCCGGATACGGCGGTGGCCGCGGCCCGCGTGCTGGCGCTGCAGGGGGTGGAAACGAGGCTGATCTATCCCGAATGCTGCGGCATGCCGCAGCTGGAGGCCGGCGACCTGACCGACGTGGCCGGGCGCGCCCAGCGGATCGCCCAGGCCTTCGCCCCCTGGATCGCCGACGGCTACGACGTGGTGGCCCTGACCGCCTCCTGCGGCCTGATGATGAAGTTCGAATGGCCGCTGATGCATCCCGGCGGCCACGCGGTGGGGCGGCTGGCGGCGGCCACGCGGGACATCAGCGAATACCTCCTCGACATCGCCCGCATCGAGGGGCTCGCGCCGGGGCTCTCGACCGTCGAGGGCGGGATCACCGTGCACCACGCCTGCCACGCGCGGGCGCAGAACATGGGCCAGAAGTCGGCCGACCTGCTGCGCCTGATCCCGGGCGCCAAGGTCGACGTGGTGGAGCGCTGCTCGGGCCACGGCGGCACCTTCGGGATCATGAAAGAGACCCGGCCCCTGGCGCTCAAGGTGGGCAAGCCCACCACCAAGCAGGTGGCGCAGAAGGCCAATGCCGAGCTCTGTTCCGACTGCCCGCTGGCCTGCAAGCACATCGGCCAGATGCTGATCGCCGAGACCGGCGACGCCGCCCAGCCGCGACAGTCGCACCCCATCGAAATCTTCGCCCGCGCCTACGGACTATAGGACAGCCCCATGCCCCTCAGCGAGCGCCGGATCATCAAGGCCGACCTGCTTCCCGACGCCGAGTTCGCCAAGGTGCGGGGGGAGCGCCGCAAGGCCCTGCTGCCCACCAAGCGCCTGCGCCGCATCGACCTGGGGCCGATCTGCTCGTTCTATTTCGAGAGCTTCGAGACCATGCTGTTCCAGGTCCAGGAGATGCTGCTGATCGAGAAGGGCGGCGACGCCCAGCTGGCCGACGAGCTGGCGGCCTATAACCCGCTGATCCCGCAGGGCTCGGAACTGGTGGCCACGGTGATGTTCGAGATCGAGGACGAGGTCCGCCGCGCCGCGACCTTGGCGAGGCTGGGCGGGGTGGAGGACCACTTCTTTGTCCAGGTCGGCGAGGACCGGATGGCCGGCGTTCCCGAGGGCGATATCGAGCGGACCCGGGAGGACGGCAAGACCTCGTCGGTCCACTTCCTGCGGTTCGCCTTGAAGCCGGAACACCTGGCCCAGTTCCGCGATCCGGCGGTGAGCGTGGCCATCGGCTGCGCCCACGAGAGCTACGGACACCTGGCCCTGCTGAGCCCCGCGACGCGCGCGGAGCTGGCCCGGGACTTTGCTAGCTAGAGTCTTTGCTTGTCGCGTGACGGGCGCCCAAACCGGCGTCCACTTTCGGCTGTCACGCTCCGAGCAGCAGCATCGCCAGGACCCAGCCCAGCACCACGGCGGTCTCGGCGACGATCAGCAGGACCGGCTTCCAGCCGACATAGGCCAGCTCCTTGAGGGAGGTCTTGGCGCCCAGGGCGGCGATGGCGGTGACCAGGCACCAGCGTGACGCCTCGCCGGCCTGGTCCATGAGGCTGGCGGGCGCGACGCCCGAGGAATTGACCGCCACCAGGGCCACGAAGCCCAGCAGGAACATCGGGACCAGCGGCGGGCGCTTGCCCGAGGGGCCGGCGGCCATCTTGGACCGGAACACCAGGGCCACCACCACGATGACCGGCAGCAACAGGGCGACGCGGAACAGCTTGACGATGGTGGCGGTGTCGCCAGTCTCCTTGGAGACGCCGTAGCCGGCCCCCACCACCTGGGCCACGTCGTGGATGGTGGCCCCCAGGAAGACTCCGGCCTGCGTGTGGGTCAGGCCCACGGCCGCGGCGATCAGCGGATAGAGCACCATGGCCACGGTGGAGAGCGTCGTGACCCCCACCACGGTGAGGGTGGTGTCTCGCTCCCGGGTCGGCGAGGGCGGCAGGACCGAGGAGAGGGCGAGCGCCGCCGAGGCGCCGCAGATGGCGACGGCGCCGCCGGTGAGGATACCGAAGTCGGGCTTGAGTTTGAAGGCGCGCGAGAGGCCCCAGCCGGCCAGGATGGTGAGGACCACGCCGCCCGTGGCGATCACCAGCACCTCGCCGCCCAGGGAGTTGATCTGGTCGATGGTGATCCGCGCGCCCAGCAGGGCGACGCCGAGGCGCAGGACCGTGCGGCCCATGAAGTCGATGCCCGGACGGCACCGCGGGTCCTGGCCGACGAAGTTCACCGCCATGCCCAGCAGCAGCGCAAACAGCATGACCGGCGCGCCGTAGTGGTCGGAGAGCCACGAGGCGGCGAGCGCCACCAAGACGGCGATCAGCCCGCCGGGCAGGATCCGCTGGCCCGCGTGGTAGAGCCGCAGATAGGCCGGCGTGCCGGCCGGGGCCGGCGCCAGAACCGGGACCCCCTCGAGGGAATCGAAGGAGGCGAAGGCGAACTCGTGTTGCTCGGGCTCCCCCACCCGTGGGTCGCCCGGCCGTTGGCTCACGACAGCAGGGGCCCGTGGTTCAGCCGTGGCAGGACGTGGCGGGCGAAGAGGTCCGCCTCGGCGGCGTGCGGATAGCCCGACAGGATGAAGGCGTCGATGCCCATGGCCTGGTAGGCCTGCAGCTTGGCCAGCACCTGGTCGGGATCGCCGACGATGGCCGCGCCGCAGCCCGAGCGGGCCCGGCCGATGCCGGTCCACAGGTTGGCCTCGGCGTAGCCGTCGTCCGAGGCGTTCTCGCGCAGCTCGGCCTGGCGGCGCACGCCCACCGACTGGCTGTCCAGGGACTTGGCGCGGATGGCGTCGCCGACCGGCGCGTCCAGGTGCGACAGCAGGCGGTCGGCGGCGGCGCGGGCCTCGGCTTCGGTCTCGCGGACCACCACGTGGACGCGGTAGCCGAACTTCAGCTTACGGCCGTGTTTGGTGGCGCGCGCGGTCATGTCGGCGAGGATCTCCTTCACCGCCTCCTGCTTGTCGGGCCACATCAGATAGACGTCGCAGCCCTTGGCGGCCGCCTCCCGAGCGTCCTCCGACAGGCCGCCGAAATAGAACTGCGGCGACTTGCCCGAGACCGTGCGGATGCGCGGCGGCTCCACCTTCAGCTTGTAGAACTCGCCGTCGAAGTCGAGCTCCTCGCCGTTCAGCAGGGTGCGCAGGATGTGCATGGTCTCGACGGTGCGCTGGTAGCGCGGGGCGCTCGGCAAGGTCTCGCCGGGCATGTCGCTGGAGATGATGTTGACCGTCAGGCGGCCGTTCAGCATCTGGTCGATGGTGGCCAGCTGCCGGGCCAGCTGCGGCGGCCACATCTCACCGCAGCGGATGGCGGCCAGCAGGCGCATGCGCTGCAGCAAGGGCGCGATCCCGGCCGCGAAGGCCAGGGTGTCGATCCCCAGGCCGTAGCCGGAGGGCAGCAGGATGTTGTCGAAGCCGCCCTTCTCCGCCGTCAGGACGATGTTGCGGCAATGCTCCCAGCTGGACGCCAGGGCCGGGTCCTGCACGCCCAGGAATTCGTAGTCGTCGTCACACAGCGCCGAGAACCAGGAGACTTCGCAAGGGGCCTGGGTCACGGCAGGGGAACTCCTCTGGCGGCGGTGAGAACAGCATACCATTCGGGACGGGTCAGCTGGACCGCGAGGGCCTGGGCAGCCTCGGCGATCCGCTCGGGCTGTTGCGAACCGATGATGGGGATGGGCCCCGCGGGGTGAGCCAGCAGCCAGGCATAGGCCGCGACCGTGCGCGAGACGCCGTGGGCCGCCGCCAGCTTGTCCAGCTCGGCGCGGACCGCCAGGACGCGCTCGTCCGTCGACGGACCATCCGCCAGGCGGCCCTGGGCCAGGGGCGACCAGGCCATGACGCCCATGCCGGTTTCCAGCGCCTGATCCAGGGTCCCGTCATAGAGCGGGCCCACCACCAGGGGAGAGAACTCGATCTGCACGCAGGCGATGGGGAAGGCCAGGTGCGCCTGCAGGGCGGAAACCTGCGCGGCGGTGTGGTTGGAGAGGCCGACCTCGCCGATCTTGCCGGCGCTGCGCAGGCGGGTCAGCACCTGGGCGACCTGCGCCGGGTGGGCCAGGTGGTCGGGGCGGTGGATCTGATAGAGGTCGATCTTGTCGATCCCCATCCGCGAGAGCGAGGCCTCGACCGCGCTCTCCAGGTAGGCGGCGCTGGAGTCGTAGGGCGTGCCCATGACGATGCCGCCCTTGCTGGCCAGCACGACCTGGTCGCGGATCTGCGGCGCGTCCTTCAGCACCTGTCCGAACAGGGCCTCGGCGGCGCCGAAGGGCTCGTCATTGTCCGGGCCGTAGATGTCGGCGGTGTCGAGAAAGGTGAGCCCCGCGGCGAGTGCGGCCTCGACCCGGGCGCGGGCGGCCTTCACGTCGGAGCCCTTGAAGCGCCACATCCCCCAGGCCATGGGCGACACCGCGAGCGAGCTCTTGCCGAGGGACAATTTGGTCATCGATCTGGACGCCGCCTGCGGATAAAAGAATATGCTCAATAGCTGCGAAGTTCAGCAGTGATCGGCGACGGGCGGAACTGCAAGTTCTCCCGCGCCGAAAATCAAACAGCTCGACGCCGCCAGGCCTTCTCCACCAAGATCTTCGCGACCGTCGCGGCCGCCTGTCACCTTAACCGATCAGGCTCTAGGCGCTGAGCTTGAACACCGTCGTCGATTTCCAGGTCACGCCCGGACGCAGCAGGGTCGGGACGAAGTTCGGGTGGTTCGGGGCGTCCGGGAAACGCTGGGTCTCGAGCGCGACACCGCCAAAGCCGGTGAAGACCTGCAGGCCAGGTTCGGTCGTGTCGATCTGCAAGGTGCGCCCCACGCCTGGGTGATGCAGTCTCGCGGCCGGCGCCAGGGCTCCGCGCCCCTTCGGACGCAGGACGAAGTTGTGGTCCAGGTCCACGGTCAGCAGCCGCGGCTCGCGGAAGTCGAACTCCGTGCCGGCCACCGGCGCGATTTCCCCGGTGGGGAGCAGGGCCTCGTCGACCGGCGTGTAGGCCTCGGCGAAGACCTGGAATTCGTGGTCCCGCGTATGACGCCCGTCGAGGCCGCTCAGGTTCCAGTAGCTGTGGTTGGTGAGGTTGATCACCGTCGGGGCGGTGGTGGTGGCCTGGAAGTCCAGGCGCAGCTCATTGCCGCGGGTCAGTTCGTAGGCGACCTGCACCGCCAGCTCGCCGGGGAAGCCCTGGTCGCCATCGGGGCTGACCAGGTTGAGGGTCAGCCGCGCGCCGACCCGGGTCTCCTGGGCCTTGGCGGTCCACAGCCGCTTGTCGAAGCCTTCGACACCCCCATGCAGGCTGTTCTCCCCCTCGTTGCGGGTGACCTGGTAGTCGCGCCCGTCGATGGAGAACCAGCCCTTGGCGATGCGATTGGCGTAGCGGCCGATCAGGGCGCCGAAGTAGCGGGGGCTGTCGAAGTAGCGCTCCAGCTCGTCATAGCCGAGCACGACGTCGTCCAGCTCTCCGTCGCGGTCCAGGGCGCGAAGCGACTGAACCGTGCCGCCATAGGTCAGGATGCACACCGACATGCCATGCACATTGGTGAGGGTGTAGGCCTCCACCGGCCGTCCGTCCGGCGCCCGCCCGAAGGGCCTCATGGTGATGGGGGCGTTCATGTCAGGTCCCGCAGACGCGCCGCGGCCTCCTCGGGCGTCAGGTCGCGTTGGGGCATGGCCAGCATCTCGTAGCCCACCATGAACTTGCGCACCGAGGCCGACCGTAGCAGCGGCGGATAGAAGTGGGCGTGCAGGGTGACGTGTGGGTGCGCGCCGCCGTCCGTGGGCCGCTGGTGGAACCCCATAGTGTAGGGGAAGGAGACCTCGAACAGCCGGTCATAGGCCCGGGTCAAGCGCGAGAGAATGTCGGCAAGACCGGCGCGCTCAGTGGACGTCAGTTCATCCAGGCCGGTGACCGACCGGCGCGGCAGCACCAGGGCCTCGAAGGGCCAGGCCGCCCAGAAAGGGACCAGGGCGACAAAGGTCTCGTTGGCGCAGATGATCCGCTCGGCGGCCGCCAGCTCGCGCCTAAGATAGGACGCCAGCAGAGTTTCACCGTGGGCCGCGAACCACTCTCGTTGGCGGTCGCCCTCGCGGACCTGTTCATTGGGGACGTGCTGCTGGGCCCAGATCTGGCCATGGGGGTGCGGGTTGCTGGCCCCCATCATCTCGCCCCGGTTCTCGAAAATGGTCACCGCCCCGATGTCGGCCCGCGCGGCCAGTTCGGTGAACTGGGCGGTCCAGGTCTCGACCACGGGTTCGATCTCACCCGGGCTCATGCCGGCCATGGTGAGGCTGTGGTCAGGGGTGTAGCAGATGACCCGGCAGAGGCCGGCCTCCGGCTCGCGCACCAGGAGGGGGTCGTCGGACCCGCCTTCCACCTGACCCGGCAGCAGGGCCGGATAGTCGTTGTCGAAGACGTAGACCCCCTCGTAGTCCGGATTGCGAACGCCGCCGGCCCGCATAACCCCGGCGCAGAGGTAACAGGCCGGGTCGTGGACCACGCGCTCGGGGACTGCGGCCTCGCTGGCCGCGCCTTGCCAGGGCCGGCTGACCCGCTGGGGCGAGACCAGGACCCAGTCGCCGGTCAGCAGGTTGAGGCGGCGTTCGGGACGGCTCATGCGAAGACCTCCGACGCACCAGCGACCGCGCGGCAGGCGAAGGCGTCCGGCGTCGCGCTGATCAACGCGCCATAGGCCGCGACGATGCTGGCCTGAACGGCCTCGGCCGCGGCGCTGTCCACCAGGGCGATGACGCAGCCGCCGAAACCGCCACCCATCAGCCGCGCGCCATGCACGCCGGGGGTGGCCTGGGCGATGGCGGCCAGCTGGTCGACCACAGGCAGGCTGACCTCCATGTCGTCGCGCAATGACGCGTGGGACTGGTTCATCAGCGCGCCCAGGGCGGCCAGGTCGCCGGCGGTCATGGCGCTCACCGCCCGACCGACGCGGGCGTTTTCGGTCACCACGTGGCGGCAGCGCTTGGCGGCGGCGCCGCTGAGCCTCTGCAGGGCGGCGGGCAGGTCGGTCTCGGCCACATCCCGCAGGGTCGGAACGCCCAGGGTGCGGGCGCCCGCCTCGCAATCCTCGCGTCGCTGCTTGTACTCGCCGGCCACCAGCTGGTGATCGACCATGGAGTTCACCAGCAGGAAGCTCGCCCCGTCCGGCAGGGGAACGGGGGTGGCCTGCAGGGAGCGGCAGTCCAACATCAGGGCCCCACCCTCGACGCCGTTGGCGCTGGCGAAGCTGTCCATGATCCCGCAAGGCATGCCCACGAACCGGTTCTCCGAGGCCCGGGCCCAAGAGGCCACCTGGGCGCCGTCGGCCTGGATTGCGGAGAGCGCCAACAGGGCGCGGGTGACCGCCACCTGCAGGGCCGCCGACGAACTGACACCGGCGCCGACCGGGACGTCCGAGGCGATCATCAGGTCCGCGCCCGCGATCGGCAGGCCCGCCTCCAGAAGAATCTTGGCGGGGCCGGCCACATAGTCGGTCCAGTCGCCGCGTGGGGCCAGACAGTCGAGCCTGGCCTCCATCTCCCGACCCAGGGTCTGGGAGACCACGCGCAACCGCCCAAGATCGTTGGGTGCGGCCGCCACCACGCACCAGCGGTCGATGGCGGCGGGCAGGACGAAGCCTTCGGAATAGTCGGTGTGCTCGCCGATGATGTTGATACGGCCGGGCGCGCGAAACAGGCGCGGCTCGGACCCGAAGCGGACCCGGAAATCGGCGGCGAGGGCGGCGAGGGTCACGGCGCGATCCGCGTCAGGCGGAAGACCGCGATCTCTCCAGCGCGCAGCACTGGCAGGGGTATGCCCGTCCGCGCCAGCATGTCGCCGCTGGCGACGAGGGTGTCACCCTTCACGAGAGGAATGCGCCGCTTCATCACGGCGAAGGGCCGCTCGGGCGGGTTGATCATGACGATCTCGAATTCCGCCTGGGGCTCCAGGCCGATCACGCGGAGGGGCGCCAGAGCCGCGGCCCTGGAGGTCTCCACCTGGGCGGCGGAGACCAGGACACTCCCCGCTCCCAGATTGGCGAAAGCAAGGCAGTCGGGATGCTCCAGGCGCAGGGTGCGCCCGGCGTGCAGGTCGTCGCGCAGGGTCTTGTGCAGGGCGATGGCCGCAGCCAGCTGGTCGCGCTCAACCTGGCTGAAGGCCCGCAGGTCGGCTTCGATCCCCATGTGGCCGCCCAGGGCGGTCATGGCGCGAAGGTCCAGGCTGGCGGTGCGCGCGGTGGTGTGGCTGGCGGCGGCGCCCACGTGAGATCCCATGACCTCGGGCGGGAAGAAGATCGAGAAGCCGCGCTGGATGGCCTGGCGCTCGATCGGGTCGTTGCAGTCCGAGGTCCAGATGCGGTCGGTGCGCCGCAGGATCTCATAGTCGGCCCGGCCGCCGCCCGATGAGCAGCTCTCGATCTCGACGGCCGGGTGGGCCGCGCGCAGACGGTCCATCAGGGCGTAGACCGCCAGGGTCTGGTTGTGGACCGCCGCCCGCCCGCCGCTGAGCGCGTGGGTCAGGTCGCGGTTCATGTCCCACTTCAGATAACCGATGGCGTTGCGGCTCAGCAGGGCGTCGAGCTGTCGGTAGATGTTGTCGGCCACCTCGGGCCGGGTGAGGTCCAGTACGTACTGCCCCCGCCCCAGGGGCTGGTCGCGGCCGGGGTCGCCGAGGATCCAGTCGGGATGGGCGCGCAGCAGGTCGGAGTCGGCGTTGGCCATTTCCGGCTCGACCCACAGACCAAACTCCATCCCCAGGCCGCGCACGTGGTCGATGAGCGGCGTCAGGCCGTCGGGATACTTGGCGGGATCGACGGTCCAGTCGCCCAGGCCCGAGCGGTCGTCGGGGCGGCCCTTGAACCAGCCGTCGTCCAGGACATAGCGTTCGGCCCCGGCCTCCGCGGCCAGGTCGGCCAGGCCCTTCAGGGTGGTCAGGTCGTGGTCGAAATAGATCGCCTCCCAGCCATTGTAGTGCACCGGTCTTGTCTTGCCCCTCAGGCGGCCGGCGAGGATCACGGCGCGGACGAAGGGATGCAGCCGGTCGGAGATTCCGTTCAGCCCGCTCTGCGAGCGCGCCATGTAGAGGGCCGGGCTCTGGTAGCTCTCGCCCCGCCCCAGGATCACCTCGCCGGGGTGCAGCAGTTCGCCGGCCTGGACCTGGATACGGCCGTCCCGCAGGCGCTCGGCGAAGATGCGGTGGTCACCGCTCCAGGCCAGGTGCAGGGCGAAGGCCTCGCCGCGGGTCTCGCTGAAATGGGTCTCGCCCACCACCGCGAAGGGCGGGGCGTAGTGGGAGGTGCGGCCCGTGCGGTTCTCCTTGGCGATCAGGCCGGTGGAGAGGATCTGGCGAACCGGCGCGAACTCGCGGGTCCAGCGGCCGTCGAACAGCAGCAGGTCGTTGTGGGGACTGTCGAAGGCGCCCGCCGCCAGCCAGTCGAGGGTCAGGGGCTCGGGGCCGGTGTTGCGCAGGGTGGTCCGGCTGGTGAGCACGCCGGTGGCGGCCTCCAGGCTGAGGCTCAGGGTCAGCTCGATCCCGGCGGCCATGTCCTCCAGGACCAGGGTCGCGGCGCCGGAGGTGAGATCGGCGTCGCGCAGGGTCATCTGGCTGACCACCTGCGCGCCATTGCGGTGCGCCAGCAGGCCGGGGTGACCGGTGAACCCCTGCCCCGCCTCCGGCAGCCAGCTCAGCCGCTCGCCCCCGTCCAGCATGCCGTGCGGAATGGCGCGGATGGCGAGCCGGGCCAGCGCCGGGATGGGATCGGCCGGGCCCAGGTCAGGGCCCCAATAGACCAGGCGCGGCGCCCCGGCCTCGGTGGTGAGGAAGACCAGGCTCTCAGCCCCGCCGTCCAGCCGGAACCCCTGGGCCATCACGCGGCCGCCTTGGGGGTCATGACCAGCCAGGGGGTCGGGCGGATGCGCCACTCCCACACCGCGATCAGGTGGTCGAGGTGCCCCTGGGCGGCCAGCCAGGCCGGCAGGGGCACGCTCTTGCCCTGCTGGTCCAGGCGCTGGATGTCGTGGGTGGCGGAAAAGCGCGCCTGGAGCCGCTGCAGGACGCCCTGCCTGTAGACGTCATGGGTCTCCACGATGAGGCTCATCCTCGCCAGGGCAGGCGACAGGTCGGGGCGCAGCAGGTCGTCCTCGGCGCCTTCCACGTCCATCATCACCAGGGTTCTGCGGTCGGCGAACTCCTCGAAGCCCTCCGGGGTGAAGGTCTCGCGGACCACCACCCGCTCGGCGACGCCGTTCTTGGCCGCCAGGTCGGCGCAGGCGCGCCGGGCCTTCTCCACGATGTCATAGGCGTAGACGGTCACCCCGGGCATCAGGCGGGCCAGGCCCACGGCGTAGTAGCCCTCCGCGCAGCCCACATCGACGATGCAGTCGAACCCCTCGCCGGCGAACCGGGCGATGGCCGGGTGCAGTTCCGACTCGTAGGAGCCCAGCAGGCGTGGGGCGAGCGCGCCTTCGGTTGCTTCGCCCACATAGTCCATGCCGGCGAAGGGGCCGCTGAGGATCTTGGCCCCTTCCCGCCGAAGCAGGGCGTCGGCGATCAGCCGCGAGCGCCAGATCGCCAGGACCCGCAGGACCGTGCCGAGTTCGGGCTCGGTCGCCAGGGGCGGATCGCGCGTCACCCGCGCCTTGATCCAGGCGGCCACGGTTTCGAGGTTGTTCATCGGCCGACCATAGCCGCCCGCCCTGGGGACAGGCCAGACGCTCAATTCATGCTGAGGGGCGAAGGCCCGCGATGGCGGCCAGGGCCTCGATGTCGAAGGCCTGCTCCAGGGCCTGGGCCAGCTCGTCCAAGGCCGAGTCGACCGCCGCGCCGTGGTCGCCGCCCTGGGACGCCGCGCCCAGTTGCGCCAGCAGGGCGGCGCGCGCCTCGCCCGTATTGAACAGGCCGTGGACATAGGCGCCGGCGATGGCCCCGTCCGCGGAGACCGCCCCACCGGGCGCGCCGTCATCCCCCACCAGGAACGGCCGGGCGAGGCCGGGGCCGGAGGTGCGGCCCAGGTGGATCTCGTAGCCCTAGATCGGAA